>CAIMVD010000300.1 GCA_903844815.1 uncultured Bacteroidota bacterium
ATTGATACTGCCATAAAAAATAATCAAAATGTGGTGGAAGCTTTAAGTGTTGTAGCTGCTTATAAAACCAACTGATTCACTCTATTATTATTAACTTTAGGCACTCTAGACACTCCTAACTCTAGATCACTGATTAGTTACAATATTTTTAGTGAACATTATTCTTGCACTTTGACCCATAAATTAAAACTTCAACAAATGGAGGTAACGTAACACTTTGCTAAAATTACGTAATATTTTACTATTTTTCAGGATGTTTTTCTTAAATTTGAAGTAAATATTTACTGCTATGACAAAATTGAATATAAACATAACTGAAAATATAAATCGAATTTTCGATGAGTTTTTTGCAAGGGCTATGAATATCTCTGGTATTGCCAAATCAATGGGATATACCTCTTCTTCACAATTACATAATGTTCGAAAGGGGGACAGCATGCTTTCCACGAAAGCAATAGCGGCACTCATACAGAATGCAAATGTGAATCCCACTTATATTTTTTTAGGCACAGGAGATATGTTTCTGACAGAAGAATCAGAATCAGAGAGGTTAAAAAAGGAGAATTTGGAGTTAAGTCGGAAGTTAAAAGAATCCGAACTGTTGATTACAGAGCTAAACGAACGAATTAAGCATCTTGAAAAAAGGAACGCTGACCTTATTGACATTTCGAGTGCTGCTATAAAGTACCATAAAGAGCATAAGGACGATGAAATAATACCGGAATAAAATAAACTGTTCTTTGAATACGATAATTAGTAAATTGTTACTATTTCAACTGTAAGTTTTACCGGGAAAGTAATTGGTTACTATTCAAAACTTGCCCCAAATGCCCCAATAACTGCCCCACAACAAAAAAACCCCATTGATAATCAAGGGGTTTTAGTAGGGTTGAGGTCGGTGGCGGATTCGAACCGCCGTAAACGGTTTTGCAGACCGCTACCTAGCCACTCGGTTAACCGACCGATTTAATGGACTGCAAAAATAATAAAAATTTGTTATAATCCACAAAAGTCCAATTCAACATTTTTTATTGCCCTCCATGGTTATTTATTCCCCTTTATTCCTTTTTAAACGCAGAGGGCGCAGAGGGTCAGGAACTGAGGACGCAGAGTGACTTTTTTTACGTAAATTACTTTGCGCTCTCAGTTCTTGTAATGATTTTATTATATTTGATAGTATGGTTTAATCTTTGAAATTTTCCGATCATGAAGAAACTTCTTTTTATATTCTGCCTTTGCCTCCTTTCAGTCTTCAGTTCTTCTTCGGAGAGTTTTAAAAAACCAGCCGGTGATGACAGCCTTATCGGCAATCGCTTCCTTACATTCAATGCCGTAATAAGGGTAAACCAGATAGAGGTTTCACGCGACAGGAACGTGGGCAACGACGAACGAAGCCTACATACCCCCGCCGTGGTGAAAAAATACCGCGAAGCCATCGAAACAGGCTTCACGGGCGCAAGGATAACCTGGGCCTTCAGCTGGCTTGCCCTTCACGATACAACTTCCGATTACAGGAAAATCCGCGAACTGGTGGTCGGATACCTTAATAAATTCGGCGACGAAATTACCTTCATCCCGGGAGCCTACTTCGCAAATGCATATAATTCGTATGAACAGGTAAACCGCGACCTTCGCGACGGCCTCGCCAAAGTCTCTGAAATAGTCGGAAACGGCTATCGCCCCAAAAGCGTTGTTGCCGGCTTTCTCTCATCTGTAAACCAGCTCTACCTTGCCGAAAAAGAAGGAATCCACGTATGCCAGGGTAACATCTGGAGCCAGTATGCTATCGATAATCAGGATGGCGACGGGGCAGTGTCATATCCTTTCTATCCTTCTAAAGAGCATTTCTGCAAACCAGCACAGGGGAAAGATGACTTCATCGACTGCATAAACCTCGACGGGTGGACCGTTGATTTCCTGGCCGGACGCAGGGAAGGGTTTGCAGATGGGTTTAACAGCAGAATGGGAGTGGGGCCTATTGAGACTCTCGACAAATACGGACTGAAAACAGGGGTGGAGGAGATGATTCATTCAACTGCAATCCACTTCGACAAGGGATTTAAACTGAACGGCTTCGCATGGGTTACAAACTGCTGGGAGGTGTCGCTTCCAATTGATGTTGCAGGATTAACAAAGTGGCTGAGCGAAATTAAGATACGCTGGCCCGATGTGAAATTTATTACCCAGGGTGAGTTTGGCCTAATCTGGAGAGCACAATACAAAACAAATGATTTTGACTATCGTTTCGTGGAAAAAGGATCCGGAATAGGTGGCTCGGATAAGGATAAGGAGATCAAATGGTTCATGAACAAGGATTTCCGTCTGGCCTTGTTAATGAATGCCGGAGGAAAGGAGGCGCCAAAGGTCATTGATTTCACGAATTATATTAAGCCTGCAAAGGAACCTTCCGAAATTACGAGGAGTTGGAGCCTGATGGGTGATATCAATCAGAAACAAACCCGTCCGCAGGACAAACCTGTTCTCCTGAAAGAACTCCCCGTAGAATCACAGACCCTGATTAAGAAACACTACCCTGAATTATTCAGGTAAGCCTTACGCAATGAAGCAACAGATATTTTTTCCCCCCTTAGTGCCCTTGATGAATCCTTGGCGTCCTTTGTGTTTAAACAGAAATATTTAATAAAACAGAAAATAATGATTATCAGACTCTTTCTTTTATACATTTCTCTGTTGATAAGCGGCATTGCCGTTTCTCAGGTTTCTTCAGAATCCGCGCTGGTAAATAATAGTTTGCCTGTCCGCGGTTTTTGTATCGCCGCTCCCCAGCCCGCCGAGCTTGACCGGTTCATTAAATTCATCGACGAAGAACTGGCTCCAAGGATGGTGAATACCCTGATTCTGCGGGTTGATTATAACTATCAGTACGAGAGCCATCCCGAGCTGCGTAATAAGGTATCATTGTCGAAGACTGAGGTTAAACGGCTTGTTGATGTATGCAGGAAGAATAAAATAGACATAATTCCCCAGGTAAATCTCCTGGGCCACCAGTCGTGGGCTGAGAAGACTGAGAACCTGCTTAAGGTATATCCTGAGTTCGATGAAACACCTCTTGTTCAAATGCCTGAAAAATACGTCTGGCCTAATTCCGATGGACTATATTGTAAAAGCTATTGCCCGCTTCACCCCGGAGTTCACAAAATTGTCTTTGAACTGGTGGATGAGATCTGCAAAGTTTTTGAAGCCAGGGCCTTTCATGCGGGGATGGACGAGGTATTCTATATTGGCGATTCGCAATGCCCGCGATGTGCAGGAAAGGATAAGGCTGACCTGTTTGCCGGGGAGGTTACCCTGATACGTGACCATCTGGCAGAATCAGGGCGTAAGCTCTGGATCTGGGGCGACCGCCTCATCGACGGGAAGACAACAGGCATGGGGGAGTGGGAAGCCAGCATGAACGACACGTGGAGAGCCGCTGATCTCATCCCGCGGGATGTAGTCATCTGCGACTGGCATTATGAAAGGCCTGACCAGTCTCCTGTATTTTTTGCCATGAAAGGGCTGAGTGTTGTTACCTGTCCGTGGCGAAACGCGGGGAATGCTGTTTTGCAGGTTCAGGATATGATTAAATTCCGTGCTCATTCCACTCCCGAAATGAGGGACCGTTTTATGGGAATGGTGCAGACAATCTGGTCGGGAGCCGGGAGTTTTATGAATGAGTTTTACAGCATTGAAAAGAAACCTGCCGGTAATAGCCAGGCTGAGTGTTTCAGGGCGATGTTCAATGAAATCAATAAAGAACTTTAGCGATCGATTACATATGGCACGAATTACAAATTTGCGCTATCCGGGATCCCTTTTTACCACGGAGTTCACGGAGTTTTTAATAAAAGACATCCCCCTGGCCCCCTTCAAAGGGGGAATTAGTCCCTCAGTCCCTCAGTCCCTGAGTCTTCCTACTTATAGGTTCTGGTCATCGAATTTGGAATGGCTATAACAAAATCGGCCTGACCCATGCCGGCGGAGTCCAGTTTGGTTATAGTGTCCTGGAGAACTGTTGTAATTGTAACTACTTTAATTGAAGGATTATACTTATTCAGATGCCAGATTATTCCCTGGTGCCTGTCGGAGTGGTAGCTTCCGTTGTAATGAATGAGCTTAAGCCCGGCACTCCAGTTGTCGGCAATCGATTTGGCCATCGTGGCATCCTTGGCAGCCTGGGCTTTAGGCAGGTTCTCGTTTGAATGGCCCATGGGACCTCCGCCCATAGAGAGCATATCTTTATAACATGGCAGTTCAGGATCGTAAGCAAAAGGGATCGGAGCAATGTATTTCAGCGCATCGGGCGAAAGTTTTGCCAGGGCTTCAAAGCCTCCCGAGGCAATCATCGAGGCATAACGGCGTGGAATATTTGAAGCAATGAACTTTATTTTCTTCTCCTTTGCAAAGTTCATCAGTGGCTTATAATCTGTGCCGTAATTATTCCATTTTTTAACTTCACTCTCAAACGATGTCTCTTTTATTAAGCCGGCGAGGTATTCATTTATAATTAGCTGGTTGTCGGTTTCGAACATCTCGGCAGCAAGAACCAGGTTGGTGCCCTGCATAACGAAAAGATCCTTTGTGAGTTCCAGCTCCAGCCAGTGGGCAACAGGATTATCGTGAAGTTCACCGAAAAAGATAACATCGGCTTTCTTCGCCTGCTTAATTATATCATCGTAGTCAGCCTTCCTGCCTTCCTCTGTAAAAATTTTATAGGCAGGCTTGTCCTGTGCAAATGACTGAAGGGAAAAAGCGAGAAGAAATAGCAGGGCAGTAAACTTCATGATTATCGTTTTAAGTGATTCTTTTATGATGCGTTAAAGAAACAAACAATAATCTTAACTGCAAAGTTCAAATTAAACATAAGCGACTCTGTGTACCTCTGTGGCACCTCCGTGGTCCTCTGTGTCAGTTCTTATTTATGAGTTACACAGAGAGACACAGAGAAGGCACAGAGAGACACAGAGTTTGTTATCTCAAACCAAACCGGTAACTGAATTTAATCAGGAATACATTATGTGGCGTATAATTGTCCTTATTAAACAGGTCGCCGATGTCGTCAGAAAAGTTCATTTCTCCCGATCCGTTGTACCCGCTTCGGGTCTGGCTCCACACAAGGTATACTGATGATCCGGGGTTATATTCCCAACGGATGACCAGGTTTGACAGGAATTCCTGTACGTTGAAATCCATCTTCCCAAAGCCGTAATCGGTGGTTCCGTCAGCGTCTTCGTCAATGCTGTAATTGTCACCGTCAAAACTGGTCTGGTCAGAGGTATAAGTGTGAAACCGGTCAGGGTATTTAGCTGCCATAGGGTCGGTAATATACTTATGATCAAAGTATTTCCCGGTAGCCACGAAAGGCTGTCCCCAATACTGGAATGTGAGATTCGGGCTCAGGTTCAGGTTCACCCTGAATGAGGTACTTAATGTTCTCCTGTCGATGCTTGCAAAAACATACCTGTCGTTACCGGCATAGTTTGTTTGGGCAACATACTGCAGGTCTGTATATGACTTGCTGTAGGCAGGGCTGAGTGTGAATACAATATAGTTGGTTGGCTTATAGCTTACACCTGTTTCAAATCCGAGGTTCCATGAGCTTTTTTCCTTTCCTTCAGAACCAAAGACTGCAAGGTTGAAGGTGATTTTTTTGCGGTTATCTGACATAAATCCCCCACGGAGATTCATTTCAGCCGGGAGGCGCATCATCGGGCCTCCGCGGAGCATTCCGGTAGAAAGCGAAGAGGTGCTTAGGTTACCCCCTGTCCAGATATTCCAGTAATTTTTAAGGTTGATATTTCCGTTCCATTCAAAGCCCTTGCCTACCCAGTCGCCGCCAAAATTATGTACGCTGAAAAAGTCTGCATTAAGATTGTAGCTTCTGTAAATGCCTTTGGGATCCCACTGGTGGTATCCGACCCAGAGAAGATTAAGAACCTGATCGGCTTCGCGGAGGTATCCAAGGTCGTTGGTTTCAAAGCCGGGTGTTTTCCAGATTGTTGCGCCCAGGAAGTTCCAGTGCCCGTTCATTTTCATTATCTGCATTCTTCCGCCCGATCCTGCAAGTGATGTCCTGCTTGTGTCATATCTGGCATAATCATTGTCGGGCCTCTGATAGTAACGTGCCGACGACAGCTGGGTTTGGCTTATTGCTGATTTTGATCCCTGTACAAGGCTGAATGCTGCATTAAGGTTAAACATCCAGCTTTTATCCTTGAAATACTGTGTAAAATCTGCTCCGCCGGTATATGCAGCCTTATGCATATATTTTGCAAGATTGGCGTCGATGTCCCTGTTAGTGCTTGTAAAGATTCCGCCAATGATTGTCTTGCCCTCATGAAGATCCTTCTGAATGCGTCCTACGAAATAATTCGTCAGCGGCTCTACAGTCTCATATTTCCTTCCGCCAACTGTATCAATTACAGCTCTTTCCTCTGCTGTCATTGCCTCTACAAAGCCAAGCGAAAGGCCGTCCTGTGTCTTTCCTGTCAGTTTGGCTGCCCCGAGAATTGAGCTGCTGGTTGGCACATCGGCACTCCATCCTTCCTCAAGGCTGGGATAACCCTGTGGCCGGCGTCCTACACGACGGGAGTAAAAGAGATTGTCATTTCCTATGCCTCCGTCGCCTATCCCAAGGCCAAAGTTCGTGATGTTGTTACCCTCAATGAAGAAAGGACGTTTTTCGCTGAAGAAGGTTTCGTAAGCTGAAAGGTTCACTTCAGACGGGTCTGCTTCAACCTGGCCGAAGTCGGGGTTGATTGTCAGGTCCATCGTCATGTTGTTTGTGACACCTATCTTGGCATCAATTCCCCCGTTAATTTTTGAGGATTTTCCACTTTCAAGGAATGGATTTCCAGGCACGGCTTCAAAGGTTTCTGCTTTGGCAACAGCATAAGGAGTAATGTCAAAGATCTTTCGTGGTTTGATCTCTTCCAGTCCCTGAAGTTCCCCGAAAAGATGAACTAATCCGGGAGCCTCTCTGGGGATATGCTGCCAGAAAGAGGTTTCATTCTTCCTGTAATAGATTCTGGCTATTTCGAGGCCCCAGACTTCGCCCGATTTTTTTTCAAACCTGACCTGGCTGAACGGGATTTTCATCTCGGCAACCCATCCCTCTTTATTAATTGATGTTTTAACCCACCAGTTTGGGTCCCACGACTGGTCCTCACTCTGGCCGTCGTTTGTGAACATCTGATCATATTTCACTCCCGATGAGCTCACTCCAAAAAGGAAACCCGTACGGAGATCATGGAAGCTGTCGAGGATTATTCCCACCAGGTCGCCGTCGACTTCATCGCGCCTGGTAAGGCGGTTTACGATGCTGTCGGGACATGTGTCGAAAGCCTTAACAGCAACATAAAGATTATCTTCATCAAACAGGATCTTAAACTCGGTTCTTTGAGAGGCGGGTCTCCCGTTATATGGCTCATTCTGAGTAAAATCATCAACCCAGTCACCAGTTTGCCAGGTCTCTTCATCGAGAATACCATTAATAACCGGGGGAATTGTAATATGGGTTGCCTTGTATTGTTTTTTTACTGGTTCCTGACCCGCTACGGCAGGTAAAAGCAGGAAAATAATGAGAATGGAAATCAGGTAGCTTTTCATCTAAACAGGGTTTTGATTTTTTGCTTTAATGACGAATATTATACTAAAGTGTTGCAAAAAAAAAGTGTAAAATATTTAGGCACTCTTTTTTTAAGGAAGTAAAGAAAGATCACTCAGAAATTAACTGCCCTATTCATAGAGCTTTAGAAATTCATATGAATTACCTGAATGTTCAAGAAATTTCATAAAATCTGATTTTGATACTACCACGGAGGCAGTATTTACATTAGGGTGAAAGGTCAGCCGGTCACATCCGGCAAGTTTTTCATCGATGAAGAGGTGTACGTGATTTTCGGGATCATTAATTAGCCCGAAGGGGGAAACTGATCCGGGTTCTACACCCAGATATTTCATTAGCCTCTGGTCGGAGGCAAAGGATAGTTTTCCCTGCCTTAACCGTTGTTCAAGATCCCTTATGTCGAGCTTTGCCAGGTGTTCGAGGATGACAAGGTAGTGCCTGTTTCCCTTATGGTTGCGGAAAAAAATATTCTTGCATCTCCCGGCATTGTATTCCTTCCAGTGAATAATTGCATCATCAATAGTGGCAAGGGGAGGATGCTCATGATACTCATACTGAATTCCGACTTCCCCGAAGAGTTCATAAAGTTCTTTCTGTCCTCTCATAATTAATGCCCTTTTGAGTAACTTTCAAAATCAAAACATACAATCGCTTTCCGCAGATGGCTGATATCCAGTGTCGTCGGATAATTGTTTTCCCAGGGCTGCTTCAACTGCCAGCCTGTCACAAACTTCATTCTCAATGTTGTTTGCATGTCCTTTTATCCAGATGAACCTGACTTCATGCTTCCTGTAAATTTTAAGGAACCTGATCCAGAGATCGGGATTCTTTTTATTCAGGAAGCCCTTCTTCTCCCAGCCAAGAACCCATTTTTTTTCAACGGAGTCGACAACATATTTTGAGTCGGTATAGATTGTAACCCTGCTTCCTTCCTTTTTAAGAGCCTCCAGCCCCACAATGACTGCAAGCAATTCCATCCTATTGTTGGTAGTCAGTTTGAAACCTTGTGATTTCTCCAGCCTGTGCTTCCCTGAGATAAGGACCACTCCATAACCTCCCTGTCCGGGATTTCCCCTCGAAGATCCGTCAGTATAGATCGTTATTTCATTTGGCATGAGGCAGAACGATTCCTGTATTTGAAATAAACAGTTTTATCGCAATCGACAACAGGATAATCCCAAATACTTTCTTCAGAATATGTAATCCGGCATCGCCCAGAGTCCTTTCAAAAAAGGAGGTCAGCCTCAGTACGAAATAGACGATTACCATATTGAATATAAGTGCAATGAGGATATTTATTGTCTGATATTCAGCTTTTAATGAAAGGATTGTTGTTATTGACCCGGCACCAGCAATAAGGGGAAAAGCAATTGGAACGATTGATCCTCCGCTTGTAGAGACATGTTTAAAGAGTTCAATTCCAAGCACCATTTCGATCCCTATAAGAAAAATTATAAAAGAACCGGCTATTGCAAAGGATGATACATCGATGCCGAATACACTGAGAAGAGGGCTGCCAATAAGCAGGAAGGCAATGAATATTCCGAACGCCACAAGGGATGTTTTTCCTGCTTCAACATCACCGGTTTTCGCTTTTATATCGAGGATAATGGGAATAGAGCCCGTTATATCGATGATTGCGAACAAAACCATAAATGACGCAAAGATTTCGATCAAACTAAAGTGCATAATTCTGAAATTTTGCGCAAAGATAGTCACAAAAAACAAAAAAGGCTGCATACAAAATCCTCCGTGGCCCTCTGTGGTCCTCTGTGGTCCTCTGTGTAAGTTCTTAATTATTTGTTACACAGAGAGACACAGAGAAAGCACAGAGTTACACAGAGAATGCAAAACCGTTAATTTGGTTTTATGAAACAGCCTCTTTTTATTTATACAAGTAAAACCTTACTGCACAATTGTCATCTCATCAACAAGATGTTTTGCACCGGCATAAATATCCATAGTCCAGAGTACGTAGCGGATATCCACAACGATGGTTCTCTGAAGCTGGGTTTCATACGCGATATCGCCACTCATTGCCTCCCAGTTTCCGTCGAATGCGAGACCGATAAGCTCGCCATTTCCGTTCATGACAGGACTGCCCGAGTTGCCACCTGTAATATCGTTAGTGGTGAGGAAGCAAACAGGCATATAGCCTTTCGGCGATGCGTACCTGCCGAATTCTTTCTTAGCATTGAGGTCAAGGAGTCTTTTTGGGAGGTCAAACTCATAATCGCCAGGTTTCCATTTATCAACAACGCCCTGAAGAGTAGTAAAATACTTGTATGTTACGGCATCCTTCGGATCGTAATCCTGAACGGTTCCGTATGAGAGGCGCATAGTCGAGTTGGCGTCGGGGTAAAGTGTTTTCTCGGGTGCCATTTCCATAAGCGCTGCAATCCATAGTCTTTTTCCTGTAGCAAGACCTGAATCAAACTGGCCGGAGCCTTTTGATATTTCACCGGCAGTCTTAAATATTGATGTAGCAGTAATATAAACAGGATCAGCCTCAAGTGTCTTGAGTACAGGCTTGTCGAGGAATGCTTTCAGTTTTGCTTCGCTGGCAAAAATTGATTTTTCGAAGAGATTATCGACAAACTTGTCGATGTTGCCTTTGAATTTCTTATCAACCACGTTGGCATAAAAATCGGGCTGGAATTTTGCAGGGATATCTGACCTGTAAAGTTTCAGCATTGCCTTCGTCGATTTTTTATCAGTTTCAGCATTATAATCCTTGTAAAAGGCACTTATATTATTCTTTATCCTGTCGCTGGCTTCGGTGAGCTTCTTGCTGTCGGCAGACTTTATCGCTGTAATAAGCATTGTTGCAACCTGGTTCATGCTGATAAGTTCGCATCCCTGAATACATTCATTTATGTACTGAAGAGCATTGTAGTTTTCTGCCCTTCCCTCAATAGCTGTTTTGATCATATTCAGAGCTTCTCCGTATTTTGCCTTGCGTTGTGCATCAGCAACAACCCAGCTGTTAAACTGGTCTTCGATTGCTTCTTTCTTCGCTTTAACATTCAATCTCTCGAGTCCGCCTTTCTGGCCAATTGAATACTTCCAGTAGTTTGATGAACCGAAGTATTTTGCAGAATACTGAATGTTGACTTTCTCATTAACTTTCATATCATTCATCCAGATATCCTGTTTGATGCCACGGATCTTAATCCTGTCGGGGTGAACAATCTGAAGCTGCTCATTTACTTCAAAGGAGGTCATGTACCTGTTTGTTCTGCCCGGGTAGCCAAGGATCATTGCAAAGTCATCCTTGTTGCGGTCCTTAATTGAAACGGGGAGGTAATGCTTTGGTTTGAGCGGCACATTTTCCTTTGAATATGCAGCAGGCTTGCCGTCGGCAGCAGAGTACACACGGAAAACGCTGAAGTCGCCTGTATGGCGTGGCCATTCCCAGTTGTCGGTGTCGGAACCGAATTTTCCAATCGATGAAGGGGGAGCTCCAACCAGACGAACATCATTGTATCTCTCATAAACAAGAAGATAAAAATTATTTCCGCCGTAGAAACTTGCTACTGATGCCCTGTAGTTTGTTCCCTCTGAAGCCTTCTTCTCAATAGCCTGCCTTGCTTCGTTTAGAGCAGCAGTACGTTCCGCTTCCGTTGCACCCTGTTTTACATTTGCAAGTATCTGTTCAGTAACATCTTCAATTCTGATGAGGAAGGTCACTGAAAGATTGGGGTTTGGCAGCTCTTCTTCTTTCGACATTGCCCAGAACCCGTCCTTGAGGTAGTCGTGGTCAACTGAGCTGTGCGACTGGATGGAACCGTAACCGCAGTGGTGGTTTGTGAGTATAAGGCCCTGTGACGATACTATTTCACCGGTGCAGCCTCCTCCGAATATAACAATGGCATCCTTAACCGAGGCTTTGTTGAGACTGTAGATGTCTTCAGCAGAAAGCTTCAGACCCAGTTCCGTCATCTTCCCCATATTCAGTTTTTCGATGAGTGGCAACAGCCACATACCCTCATCCGCCCTGGCCTTGAATCCAAGGCTGAGAGTGAGGATTAATAAGATTGCAAAAAGCTTTTTCATAAAATAGAAACTTATTTAGTTGGATTTTAGTTTATAACACAAATGTAACGTTTATAGTTCAAAATGGACAAAGTCAAAATCAATTTTCATCTGAGTGTCGAAGAGATGAAAGGTTTTACGGTGATAGGGAGTTATACCGTATTTCAGTATTGATTTCCTGTGTGCAAGGGTAGGATACCCCTTGTTTTTATTCCATCCGTATTCGGGGAATTCGAGATGGATTTTTTCCATATACTCATCGCGGAAAGTTTTTGCCAGGACAGAGGCCGCCGCAATTGAATAGTAGAGGCCATCGCCTCCTATTATCGTTTTGTATTTTATATCCTTATACGGAAAGAACCTGTTCCCGTCGATAAGCAGGAACTGAGGAATCGTTTCAAGCCCGTCCACAGCATGATGCATTGCAACTATTGATGCCCGGAGTATATTCATCTCATCAATGGCATTATTGTCGAGGAAGGCTACCTTCCAGGCTATGGCAACATTCATAATTTCATCTTTCAGCTGCGATCGTTGACGGGCTGTAAGCTTTTTTGAATCGTTCAGTACCGGATGCTTGAAATTCCGGGGCAGAATAACTGCTGCTGCAGTAACCGGTCCTGCAAGGCAGCCTCGTCCGGCTTCATCGCAGCCGGCTTCTATAAGATTTCTGTATAGGTGCGACTTAAGCATCAGGACTCGTAATGTATTTCATAAATAGAAGTAATTCAGTCAATTAGCATTTGCAAAACAAAAGTGATGAATAACAATTTACTCTCATCCGGGTAAATGATTAAAGTTATGAGTATAAATCCTAACAAAGTGCCTTTACTTTCAAAAAATAAATTATTTTTGGGCCCGATACAGACCTGTCGCATGTTAAGGGGTACAATCATGTTCAGAGGATTCAAAATAATTTTGCCAGTGTTATTTGCATGCGCATCAAATGCGTTTTCACAGCATTTATCGCACCAGGTATTGGTCCCTGCAGGAGGTGTCACAGTTGCCGGCGGTTTCAATTATTCCCAGACTATTGGAGAGACAGCCGTAGAAATTATTGGTGATCCCGATTTTACCTTTACGCAGGGATTCCAGCAACCGGCAATCAAGGCTCTTTCTACTTTCGTAATTCCTGAAGGCAATGGGGTTCTCGTCTATCCGAATCCGGTTACAAAAGTGCTCCATATAAAACTTTTCGGTGATGTCTACAGGAAATTCACGATAGAGGTTATCAACCTGACAGGCGTAATCGTTAATAAAATAAACCTCGGTTTCAATGACAGTTATTTTTATACTGAGCAGATTGATGCTACAAGGTTCATGCCGGGGACATATTTTGTAAGGGTGGTCAGCGATGACAACCTGATAAACAGGACTTTCAAAATAGTGAAAATAGAAACCGAACAATAATGAAAATCAGGGTGTTAAAAATAACGCTTCTTTTACAGGCGTTTATTTTTTTGAGTTTGGCATGTTTTGGACAGGATATTGCTCCAGGCATTTTTTATCAGGCTGTAGCCAGAGATAATGCCGGCAAAGAGCTGGCCAGCGAGAAAATCGATGTTAAGTTTTCAATTATATCAGGAAATCCCCTTGGTGCAACCGTTTACCAGGAGCTTCATGAAAAGGTGATAACTTCAAAATATGGCGTATTTTCACTTGTCATTGGAAAGGGCATCAACACCGGGGGCACATCCACTAGCCTTTCGCAGATTCAATGGAGCAAGGCCTACCATTACCTGAAAGTCGAAGTAAAATTCAAGGATGATTTTCTCGATATGGGTACCATGCAGTTCCTGGCTGTACCGTATGCTCTCTATGCACTGAAATCACTCGAACCCGGTCCTCCGGGACCAAAGGGCGATACCGGCGACCCGGCTTCTGATAAACAGACCCTCTCATTCAATGGAAACAATCTGGCAATTTCCGGAGGAAACACAGTTAATCTTTCGACGCTGAACGTTGTACACCAGCTTGCCATACTGGGAGACACTCTCTCCATTTTTGGAGGTAATAAAGTCGCCCTGACTAATCAGATTCAGGACCTGCAGATTGACGTCAACAACAAGCTTACCATCACAAAAAAGAGCGCTCCCACGGTTATTGACCTTGCCCCTTTCAAACAAAACCTCTCTTTTGATGCCACTACAGGAATGCTGAGTATCTCAAACGGCACCGGTTCCGATCTGTCAGCCTTGAAGACTATCGGAATCCAGGATATCAGGCTCGAGGGCAATCAGCTCAGGATAGATAAGAATCCCGCATCAGTCGGGGTCGACCTGAGTAAATATCTTGACAATACCGACAAACAGGAACTAACATATTCCGAAGCAACAAAAAATCTCTCAATATCAGGAGGAAACAGCATTTCTATGGGGGCAATCATTGCATTCAGGGCGGGTATTACCTCAACCGTCGATCTGAAAAACAATGAATATGCCGACCTGATTTTCGATCAGACCGTTGGCGCATATTATACTGACGGAACATATTATGATCCGGCTACAGGTAAATTCAGGGCTCCATATGATGGGATCTATACTTTCAATGTGGCACTTAACCTGCCTGCCACAGGTTCGGTTGCAATTAAATTATCAGGAACGGCGTTTGAAACCATTATAGTACCTACAGTTACTCCCGGAAGCTACAGGGGAAACATTACAATGAAGTTAAAGGCAGGACAGGAAGTAAACGTTGCTGTTCTTCAGACTAACGGTTATACAATTCCTGCCTATGGTCTTACAGGATCATTTTCAGGTTTCAGGGTTTATTAACTGTTCTTCGTGCTTCCAAAATAACTATTTATTTGATTAAGTACCAAGACTGGCTGTTTGGCGCAACATCTACAGGAATCGTTATCTCATAATTTCTGTTTACCTTAACCTTGACGGGATTGCCGCCATTCTCACTAATTGAAGCAGCCTCCGTTAGTCCTGTATAATAAATGTTTACCTGAAGGTCTTGTTTAACAACGACATCCAGAGGATTGTAGACCATCAGCAAGCCCTTTTCCACACCTTTTGGATCGACATGAAGAATTGCATCAAGGCTTCTTCCGTCAGCCCTTTTTACATGGATAATATCTGCGTCAAGCACTTGTCGGTGCTCTTTGTAGAAAGTCACCCATTTTCTTACAAGATCCAGGGTTTGGGGAGCATCATACAATCTTGCTCCCCTGTAAGCAGCCTGAACACCGGCGCCAAAAAGATCAGCCATACGCTGCCCATAATGAGGAAGATGTTCCTTAAGCGGCTCTATGCTGGCCTCAGCCCCGCCTCCCTGATATTCTACAAGCGGAACATGCATCCATCCCATTGATGGTGACTTCTCCCACGTACCGTCAAAGATGTTTTGTCTTTCAATGATCTCCTGCTGGCGGCGTGGCAGCGACCAGTTTGATTCGCGGTATCCCATTCCTGTCTTACTGCTTCCGTTAAGAAAGTACCAGTCGGGTACTGTAAGGTATACACCCTTTTCCCTGCACCACTTGTAAAAGTCTGTTACAGTTCTGAATTGTTTCTGCTGCGAATCGGCAAGACCATCATGACCGGGGTGAGTTGTTGAGGCGCACACATCCCCCGGATATGAACCGTCATGCTCAAAATTATCGAACCCGGTATATTCCATAAAACTGTAAAGTTTCTTAAAGTACTCCTCACCCCATAGGCTGCCTACGCATGGTGAATGTCCGAATGAGGGAGTCTTCCCCTCGGGCATTACCACATCATTCTGGCTGTCGATGCTCCGGCTCGCGAGCAGGCTGTAACCACCGATGGTTATCCCTTTGCCATGGGCATAGCCGGCCAGTGTTTTAAACCGGTCAAGGTTAGCCCGGGAGGTGTCTTCAATCTCAAACCCGCTGCCAAATGAAAGTATTATCATTTCGAAACCTGCTTCAACGCATTGGTCAACGGCATTTATTACAGACTGGTCGTCGGAATACCTGAGATGCATGAATATCGGGTTTTCAGTTATCCATGGAGCTAATGTGCGATACATCCTGCGTTGCGCCAGGCCTTTTCTTTCGCGGTCGGAACTGTCGTTAACGAGTATCCATGTCCTGAAAGTCTCAAAGGATTTCCCTGAGGCGACTTTTTCAGCGGGGCCAATAACAGGCCTGCATTCGAGCATCGAGGGCTGGATCCTGTTGTAGTTGACAATTGTTTTGTATTCGGGATCGGGCACCCACCATACCGATTTCTCAAAGCACGATTCCGACGACATGCTCCCGCCGAAGGCGTAATCGGTTTCGACGTACAGGTTCGGCAGGATCCAGTTCTTCTTGTCGCCAACTGCGCTTTCTTCTTCCGAAAGTGCAAGCAACTCCGAAGTATAAGTGTCGATTACAATTTCCTGTCCCGAATCATTTATTACAGTTATCCATTTGCTGATGAGAGGAATGCCGTCATAAATTTCATAGTGAATGATTATTTTTATTGAGGAAAGCGAAGAGGATTTGTCCTTAGCTTCATAGGTAAAATCGATCTTCCTGCCCGATGGCGGCCATGACATATCGTTTGGCATCCACTCCGGGCGTTTCTTCCAGCCAAATCGTGCTACTGTATTTCCCTGTGTATAGCCTGAAAGTTTCACAGGCGATGCCGTGTCAGCTTTCAGATCCTGAATCCACTCCTTTGCCAGGTAGTTCATTACAGGCTGACCAGTGAGGCCACCTACCCTGACACTTTTCCCGTTTATGGAGAGGATTGCTTCGGGTTTTACGGCGCGAAGTAACTCAGTACCCGTCATAAGGTTTAAAAATGAAGTTGTTGCCCCATCGGGAGAGAGACTGAAGGTTCGCGAAATAAGCCCGTTGGAAATCGTAACAAATCCGTTTTCTTCGGTTATTTCCGACTTGAACGGTGAACCGTCGATAAGCCAGTCGGTTGTTTGTGTGTCATTTCTCCTGCAAAAAGTAGTTACAAGAAGAACAAGAATCCAGATAATGGAATTTTTCATGATGATTAAATTAATATAAAAAGCCCAGTAGCCATAAAGGAATTTTGTTATGGTGCCCCGTTTCAATATCATCGGGGAATATATAAGAGTTTTCAAAATCCCTGATTTGCCGGTTGTCTTTATTTTTACCTCCTATTTCGATTACGAACTTATCATCAACCAGGAAGTCTGCTCTTTCGTGCAAAAACACTGCATGTTTTGCATTTAGCTGGTTTAATGCAAATGTTTCCCTTAAGCTACCTGTATTCACAATCCCGGGATTAAGTGCGTATAACAGGTTGGGGTTATCCAGAAATATTTTATCGGGTTTTTGCAGCCGGCTGATATATCTTTCGGGTTGATTAACAAGTCTTATCATCCTTGCTTTCTCGAGATACTGTAGATAAAGTAAAACCGTTTGCCTGTGTAAATCAGTTTTCTGGCTGATTTTCGAAATATTAGGTTTAAATGGGACCGAAGCAGCAATCACTTTTAAAAGAGTCAACATTTTTCTGCTCTGGGCGATATCGAAATTCTCAATAACCCTCAGGTCTGATTCCATAACCGTCCTGATGATCTGTTCAAGAGTTGTAAAATAATCTCGTTCCGGTTCAAGAAAAAATGGATAGAATCCGTTTTTCAGATAGGATGAAAAGTGCTTTAATACAGGGATTTGACTGACAATGACCGATGCAATATTTACATGATCCCTGATTATCTCAGGAAATGAATAAACAGGTAATGAAATGATACCCGCCATCAGGAGATATTCCCTGAAGGAAAGTCCTGTCATTTCATACATTAATGCCCTGCGGCTTAAATCAGCATCCTGTTTCGTAAGCTCAATAATTGATGACCCTGAAAAAACCAATTTCAACTCCGGGATAGAATCATAAATATTCTTTAATTCCCTGGCCCAGCCCGGGTATTTATGGACTTCATCAAAATATAGATATTCTCCACCGTTTTTTCGGAAGGCATCAGCCAGATCAGTTATACGATGATCGACAAAATACAGGTCATCAAGACGGACATATAAAACTTCATGTCCATCTTTCTTAAACTGTTGCAGCTTTTGAAGCAATAAAGTAGTTTTTCCGGTACCTCTGGCCCCAATGAGGCCATTCATCCTCCATTCCCAGTTAATTTTTCCTGGCACGTTGCGCTGATATGAATAGTGAACAGACTGAATACTTTTATTCGATTTTTCAAGTAGCTTTTCCATTAACTGTCAAACTATTGAGAGAAATTATTATCATACTGGTGGATAGATACACCAAAGATAATCATTTTTTGGTGATTGGGTTCACCATTTTATGTTTTTTTTAAAGCTAAGAGCTCAAAAAACCACGGATATAACGAAGTTTTTGCAGAGTTTCACGGGTTTGTCCTCATCCCCAGATTCACTTCTCCCGATATTTTTGACCTCATCCCCCCGGGCCCCTTCGCCCGGTTGACCTCATCCCCCATCCCCTTCTCCCGGTTGACCTCATCCCTCCGGCCCCCTTCTCCCAAGGGCGAAGGGGGGGAAATTTGTTAATATAAGAGATTTAGCCCCTCTCCCCCGGGAGAGGGGTTGGGGTGAGGTCTTCCACATAGCATTGTTGGGGTGAGGTCTTCCATGGAGCGTGGTTGGGGTGAGGCTTTTCTATAATAAGGGTTGCAAATGTCACATAGGCTTTATTAGATGATTACAGCCTTCATATGTGATTTAAAAGCTTAAATTTGCGCTTTATAAAAAACTATTAATGATAACTAACGAACAGATAAGGGAATTATCGGGACGCCGCGACGCGTTAAGGAGGTATCTTTGACATCGACGGCAAACTTGAGATAATAGCGGAGAAAGAAGACCTTTCGCGCAGGCCAGGGCTTTGGGACGATCCCAAAAAAGCCGAAGAGCTTCTTAAAGGCATAGCACAGGTTAAAAGCTGGACGGATGGTTTTGAAAAAATAAATTCAGCGCTTGACGATTTGGCCGTACTAAATGATTTTTACAGGGAAGGAGAGGCATCCGAAGAGGATGTCGACAAGCAATACAACCATTGCCTTTCGATTATCGGCGACATGGAAGTAAGGAACATGCTTCAGAAAGAGGAAGACCAGCTTGGCGCTATACTGAAGATTAATTCAGGAGCAGGAGGAACGGAAAGCAACGACTGGGCTGCCATGCTGATGAGAATGTATCTGCGCTGGGCGGAAAGAAATAACTATAAGGTGAAGGAACTCGATTTTCAGCCGGGTGATGAAGTCGGTGTGAAATCGGTCACAATTGAAATCGAGGGCGACAGGGCCTATGGCTATCTGAAAAGCGAGAATGGAGTACACCGTCTGGTGAGGATTTCACCATTCAATGCCCAGGGTAAGCGACAAACTACTTTCGCCTCGGTGTTTATTTCACCCCTTGTTGACAATAATATACTAATTGAAATAAACCCCGCCGACATCTCGTGGGATACTTACAGGTCGAGCGGTGCAGGAGGGCAGAACGTCAATAAGGTTGAAACGGCTGTCAGACTGAAACATCGGCCAACCGGCATTGTGATAGAGAACCAGGAGACCCGCTCGCAGCTCAATAACAAGGAGAATGCCCTGAGAATACTCAAGTCGCAGCTCTATGAACTGGAACTCAGAAAACAACAGGAGGAACAGGCAATAATAGAGGGAGAAAAGAAAAAAATTGAATGGGGTTCGCAAATACGATCATATGTCCTTCATCCTTATAAGATGGCTAAGGATGTCAGGACAGGTTATGAAACCAGCAATGTTCAGGCTGTCCTCGACGGAGATCTGAACGATTTCATCAAGGCCTTCCTGATGGAGTTTGCAGGGAAGTAGGATTATCCTCCTTGTATGATAAAATTCATATTCAGATAACTGGTTTTTCATTTTCTTTGTGAAATGTTTCACAATAGAAAATAAATAGTGAAAAAGGAAAAACTGTTTGATCTCTTTCCCCCGGTAACTACCGAAGCCTGGATGGAACTTATCGGTTCGGATCTGAAGGGAGCTGACTTTTCAAAAAAGCTTGTCTGGAAAACTAATGAAGGGTTTAATGTAAATCCTTTTTACAGGGAAGAAGATCTTGAAAACCTGTCGTTTACAGATACTCTGCCGGGCTGTTTCCCATACGTCAGGGGCAAGAAAAGTGAAAACAACGAATGGCTGATAAGGCAAAATATTGAAGTCGATGATTATGCTGCCGCGAACGAAAAAGCCCTTTTCATTCTGAACAGGGGAGTCGACTCCCTGGGATTCGTAATCACTGATCCTGAAAGTGTTACGGAAAGTAATTTCCGGATTCTTCTTAAAGATATTCATCTTGAAGCCATTGAATTAAATATTCTGAGCAACGGAAAAGCAAGGGAGATACTTGAAATCCTTTTGACTCTTACAGAGGAAAACGGTACTGACAGGTCGAAAGTAAGGGGTGCAATTGAAGCCGATCCTCTTGGCAGGCTTATCCTGAACGGAAAGTTATGTGTACCCGTGGAACAAGGACTCGATTATCTGGCCTCACTTACCGAAGCTTCGGCCCTGTTCCCGCTACTTCGCACCATTCATATAAACGCTGCCGTTTTCGGCAATGCCGGAGCAGGATTAACCGAAGAGCTTGCTTTCGGAATCTCAATGGGAACGGAATACCTGTCGCAGCTAACTTCAAGGGGAATACCTGCCGAAGTTGCTGCCTCTAAAATCAGGTTCAGTTTCAGTACAGGGTCAGAGTATTTCCCCGAAATCGCAAAGCTGAGAGCGGCCAGGCTTCTCTGGTCTCTGGTACTCAGGGGCTTCGGAGTGGAAAACACGGCTATGGAGATCCACTCGGTAACGGCATCCTGGAATAAGACTATTTACGATCCCTATGTCAACATGCTGAGGTCAACCACGGAAGCAATGTCGGCAATCCTGGGAGGAACCGATTCGCTTACCGTAGAACCGTTCGACAAAGCCTTTCGCAAACCCGGCGTTTTTTCGGAAAGGATTGCCCGAAACCAGCAGCTCATACTCAGGGAGGAATCCTATTTCGATAAGGTTGCAGATCCCGGGGCCGGTTCATATTACATTGAAAATCTCACAAAACTTATTGCAGATAAAACGTGGAAGATTTTTACATCTTTTGAGGAGAATGGAGGTTTTCTTGCAAACATTGAATCGGGCGAAATACAGAAAAGGGTTGAGGAATCGGCAGGCAGGAGACGTAAAGACTATGCCATACGAAAAGATGTCCTGCTGGGCACAAGCCAGTTTCCAAATAACCTTGAATCTGTGTCTCCTGCCGCTGACCTGAATATGATCTCCGGCAAAACAGATTTTGATGATGACCTTACGGTTAAACCTGTTGTTCCATTCCGTGTATCGGAAACATTTGATGCAATCAGGATAGCGGTTGATAAAGCCCCGGTAAGGCCTTCGGTGTTTCTGCTGTCAGTTGGAAATGCACTTATGTGTAATGCCAGGGCACAGTTCTCGGCAGGATTCTTCGGATGTGCAGGATACAGAATCATCGATAATGGTGCCTCCGCATCAGCCGAAGAGGGAATCCGGGCCGCACTTGCTTCAGGAGCAGGAATAGTTGTTATATGCAGTTCCGACGAGGAATATGCTTCCCTGGCACCTCAGATATATTCAGCCCTGAAGGCTTCTGCTCTGGTAGTTGTTGCCGGAAAGCCTGCATGTGCAGAGGAACTTAAAGCACAGGGCCTTGAGTTTTTCATACATCTCAGGTCGGATGTTCCGGAAATGCTTGGCAGGTTCAATGAGCTTCTCGGGATAAAAATGTGATTAACATCAGAAGAAAATGAGACCTCAATTCAAATACAGCGATCTGGAAACCATCCTTTCGGGAATAAAAGTCACCGAGGGAGAAACCGGTCCTGATTTAACTAAAAACGAGTGGCTTACCCCGGAAAGGATACCTGTAAAGAGTGTCTACACGAAGGACGATCTTAAGGAGGCGGAGCATCTTAATTTTGCCGCCGGAATAGCTCCTTTCCTTCGCGGGCCCTACTCGGGAATGTATGCAATGAAGCCCTGGACGATAAGGCAATATGCAGGATTTTCAACTGCAGAGGAGTCGAATGCATTCTACAGGAGAAACCTTGCAGCCGGGCAAAAAGGCCTTTCGGTCGCATTCGACCTGGCTACCCACAGGGGATATGACTCCGATCATGAAAGGGTTGCAGGCGATGTTGGCAAGGCGGGAGTCGCTATCGATTCAATACTCGATATGAAGGAGCTCTTCGATCAGATCCCGCTTAATAAGATGTCGGTATCTATGACAATGAACGGTGCTGTTTTGCCGGTTATGGCCTTTTATATAGTTGCCGCCCTGGAGCAGGGAGCAAAGCTTGAGGAGCTTAGCGGAACCATTCAGAATGATATCCTTAAGGAGTTCATGGTAAGGAATACATATATCTATCCGCCTGAGTTCTCAATGAGAATAATAGCCGACATCTTTAAATACACCTCTGAGAAGATGCCGAAATTCAACTCCATCAGCATCTCTGGCTACCATATGCAGGAGGCTGGTGCAACATGCGACATAGAGCTTGCCTATACCCTTGCCGACGGGCTTGAATATCTTCGAACGGGTGTTGAGACCGGCCTCGACATCGATGCCTTTGCACCCAGGCTCTCATTCTTCTGGGCCGTTGGAATGAATCATTTCATGGAGATTGCCAAGATGCGTGCGGCAAGGATGCTGTGGGCAAAGATTGTAAGCGGTTTCAATCCGAAAAACCCCAAATCGCTTGCCCTTCGTACTCACAGCCAGACCTCGGGCTGGAGCCTTACTGAACAGGATCCGTACAATAATGTCGGGCGTACCTGTATCGAGGCCATGGCGGCTGTTCTCGGACACACCCAGAGCCTTCATACCAACGCCCTGGATGAGGCAATAGCCCTTCCGACAGATTTCTCGGCAAGGATAGCACGCAACACACAGATTTATCTCCAGGAGGAAACTCAGATCTGCCGGTCAATCGATCCCTGGGCAGGATCATATTATGTAGAAGCGCTTACACATGAAATTGCCCACAAGGCATGGGAACTGATAACCGAGGTAGAAAGCCTCGGTGGAATGGCCAAAGCCGTCGAATCGGGCGTTCCAAAGATGAGGATCGAAGAGGCTGCCGCAAGGACCCAGGCCAGGATCGACTCTGGGGTTCAGACCATAGTGGGGACAAACAAGTTCAGGCTTGAAAAGGAGGATCCGCTTGAGACACTGGAAGTTGATAATACTTCTGTGAGAGACTCACAGATAATAAGACTCGACTTGCTGCGTAGTATAAGAAATGAGACGGAATGCCGGGCTGCCCTTGATGAAATAACTAAATGTGTTCAGACAGGGGAGGGAAACCTTCTTGAGCTGGCAGTTATTGCAGCACAAAAACGGGCAAGCCTTGGTGAAATATCATATGCATGTGAAAAAATAGCAGGGAGGTATAAAGCCGTGATACAAACAATATCGGGAGTGTATTCTTCGGAATATAAGGCTGACAGTGACCTGAACGAAGCACGAAAGCTTGTAGCCAGGTTTGCTGAGGCGGAAGGCCGTCAGCCAAGAATTATGGTGGCAAAAATTGGACAGGACGGACACGACCGCGGAGCAAAGGTTGTATCGACCGGATATGCCGATATCGGATTCGATGTCGATATCGGGCCACTCTTCCAAACTCCTGCCGAAGCAGCAAAACAGGCAGTTGAGAACGATGTACATGTTCTTGGCATCTCAAGCCTGGCCGCGGGCCATAAGACCCTTATCCCGCTTGTAATCGAGGAGCTGAAGCGCCTTGGAAGGGAAGATATCCTTGTTATCGCAGGCGGAGTAATTCCGGCACAGGACTACCAGTTCCTTTACAATGCAGGAGTAGCTGCAATTTTCGGTCCGGGTACTTCCGTTGCCAAGGCTGCAAAACAGATTCTGGAGATCCTTCTTGAAATGGTCTGATTAAGGGATTTTTTTCTTGTCAAAAATTCTGTTTAATTTGTACCTGATTAGTTATCAAAACAAAATCAGGTATTAAATCTTAAACAGATGAAGTATATTTCTTTGTGCATGTTAGCAGCGCTCTGTTTTTTCAGCAGCTGTAAAACCGCAAAACAGGTCTCAGTTGTAACAGATTCAACGGTTAGCGAGCCAAAAACAGATTCTTATTACAAGACCGAAGTTAAATATTCTGACCAGTCGACATGGCTGCTTGGTTATTTTAATCCCGGGCAACTCACAAGCCTTCCCCATTCGGATTGGTACCAGAAGGGTTACGACAGCTATCAACCCAGTCAGGAGTTTGTAAATAAGCTTACAGCTATGGGAATAGAAGGCATTTCGATTACAATTGTATTGGGAACCTGGTGTCCCGACAGCCGGAGGGAAGTCCCCAGGTATATGAAAGTCCTTTCGCAGTGGCAGTTCCCGGCTTCAGAAGTCATCTTTATTGGTGTTGATAATGAGAAGCTTTCTCCCGTTGGTGAATATGAAAGTCTTGATATCCAGCGCGTACCTACATTTATTGTTTATAAAAATAAAGTTGAAGCCGGACGCATCATTGAGAATCCCGTGACGTCTTTAGAGCAGGATATGGTTAATATTCTGGCGGGAATCAAGAAATAACATATAACAATAGAAATCATGGAAGAGACAAAAAACAATACAGGACATAATCTGGGGATAGCAGCACTTATCACGGCAATAATCACCTTCGTACTCGCAGTCATACCCTGCGTGGGTCTGATTGCAATTATCCCCGGGATCATTTCTATCATACTTGCAACGGTAGGGCTTTCACATGCATCACGAACCGATGGTCAGCGCGGTCTGCCGTTAGCCGGACTAATTATCGGAATAATTGCATCGCTGATATCTCTTTCACAGATTTTCGTAGCGGGGAAGATAGCTAACAGTGCCGGTAGTTGGCCAAAAGACATTCAGAATGTAATAAATGATGTTCAGGAAAATGTGATCAAGGATCTGGAGGATAATAATGTCTCGATTAAGGTTGAAAGCAACGGCGAAAAAGTTGAAATAAATTCCGGTTCCGGCAAGAAAGACAGGGAGCAGACACTCGAAGACCTTGAAGGCGAAACCACCCCGGAAAATGATACAATCCCTCCGAAATAGTGATACTTTCCGGAAGATAAGAAAAGGGTTCAGGGATGAACCCTATCTTGTTATAAATATAGTCTTTGCCGGATTACTCGTACTGATATTTGCCTATTCTGCTATTTTCTCACCCGATAAAAACGATTATCCTGTTGTATGCCTTCATGAGAAATTAACCGGGCAGCAGTGTTTCTCATGCGGGCTTTCGCACAGCTTCTCACTGATAGTAAGGGGAAGGATCGGTGAGGCATACAGCTGGAATCCATTTGGCTTCAGGGTTTTTCTTTTCTTCGCCTCACAATTAATAATGAGGATAGTTTTTTCTGTTTTGTGGGTTAAACATGAAGAAACCAGGCAGCAGCTTATCGTCCTCGATTCGGCAGGATCGCTGCTTATATTTCTGATGGCTTTCTGGCCGTTTATGGCAAGTATTTTCAGATCAGTATTTTAAGGGAAGCCACAAATTAACTCCGTACAATATTCTTTTTAAACGCAGAGGTCGCAGTCCCGAGTACTCAGGAAGGAACTGAGGGCGCGGAGAAGTTACAAATAATTGTAAATATTTAAAGTTATACTCCGCGATTCGTGGAGTGGGGTGGTGTAATTTCGGGAATTTAAGGCAAGAATAGTGTGATGCAGCTGATTCCTGGAAAATATGCAGAAAGGTAAGGTTAAAGGTTCCTTTCCTTAAATTCAGTATGGAAGAATAATTGTCCTTGTTTAATAAAGATTAATCTGTTACATTTAGGGATATACCATTTAACATGCCGGCTGAAACCAAATCGCATAGGATACTACGGTTTATTCTTTATCTCTCAAACAGCAATCCGAAGACCAGGGAAGAGTGCTGTCAGTTTCTGGAGATAAAAGATTCTGCCTTCTACAATTATTGCAATGTACTAAGGGATACCGGGTTTGATCTTGTGCAGGAAGAAGGAAAGTACCGAATAGACTTTCCTGACGAAGGGCATGCTGTTCTGAGGAACATCCTGCATTTCAGCGAGGAGGAAAACTACCTGCTTGTGAAGATCATCGATGCTCTCGATACCGATTCGGCATCTTCGGCGAGGCTCAGGAATAAGCTTGTTTCGTTCCTCAACCGCGACAAGGCTGTGGAGGAATATCTTATTAGGGAGAAGAAGGAAAAAGCACTCACATTGGGCGAAGCTATCAGGAACAGGAAGCAGGCTTTGTTGAGGAATTATTCATCGGGCAACAGTCAGACTGTAAGTGACAGGCTTGTCGAGCCCTTCAGGTTTTGTGACGATTTTAATCTGGTTTGGGCATTTGATACAGGGTTGAAGGAGAACAGGCAGTTCAAGACCAGCCGAATTGCAGAAGTGGATGTTACAAGCCTGCCATGGGAGCATCAGCGGCAGCACAGGGCGATGGATACCGACATCTTCCGCAACACCGGCGCTCTCGACAAGGAAGTAGTCATAGAGATGGATCTTCGCGCCCGTAATCTGTTAATAGAAGAATACCCGCTGTCGGAGAAGTATCTTGAGGAGAAGCCGCAGCACAGGTATATACTGAGGGTTGCAGTGGCCAAGTATGAGGGGCCGGGACGGTTTTGTCTTGGGCTGAGTGAGGATGTGGAAGTGAGAGGGGATGAGGGGTTTGGGGAATATTTGAAGCAAAAAATGAATCACAAAAAACCACGAAAAAGCAGCTAAATTCAGCCTTGCAAATGGAGAAGGAGGATACAGAGGCGCAGTAGATGATGGTTTTGGGATGATTTGAAGGAAAAAATCAACACAAAACGCCACGGAGTGGCAGCTTAATTCAGCCCGGAGGCAACGCCCCGGGGAATGTAAATTTAAACCACCGCGCCCTGAAAGGGCAGGTTAATACATAAAGCCATGGCTCAATCGTTATCGAAATTATTCGTTCACATAGTTTTCCACATTGGTGACAAATCGTGCATTATCCGCGCGCAGGAAAAAAAGGAACTCTTCGCTTATATGGGAAGCATAATAAAGGATAATGAATCGATACCAATTTTAATAAATGGAGTTGAAGACCATGTACATGTATTATGCATCATGTCAAAGAATATTGCGCTTGCCAAATTGGTTGAAGAGATAAAACGGCATTCCAGCCGATGGATAAAAACCAAAGATATCCATTACATACGTTTTGCATGGCAGGGTGGTTATGGAGGATTTTCGGTTAGTCCTTCATTACACGATAAAACAAAGCACTATATTGAAAACCAGGAAGAACACCATAAAAAAATGACATTCAAAGAAGAATACATACTGTTTTTAAAGGAATACGGGATCGATTATAATGAAAATTATCTATGGACTGATTAAGCTGCCCTTTCAGGGCGGTAACACCTGTTCGTTTATCCACCCGGGGCGATGCCCCCGGGCTGAATTAATTATGGCTTTCAGCCAATCAGGAGGGACGAATACTGATCCTAATGATGATTGCAGGATGAAGGGTTCGTTGCGGAAGATGAATTCTTAACAGATAAATATTAAAAATAGGATATATCATAGTTAGATTCATAAATATTAAATTTGAATTACAAGCAAAATCAAAATATTAATAATCATGAGAATACACTTAAAAATCAGAACGGCAGACAGTGTGATTTCTTTTGACCATCAACCCCAATTGACCGGTGTTATCCACAAATGGTTAGGTTGGAACGATGAACACGGAGAGATTTCCTTATATTCTTTTTCCCAATTGGAAGGAGGAAGGGCAACTTCTGAAGGACTCCAGTTTGGCAGAGAGACCGGTTTCTTTTTTAGCTCTTTTGACCCTGCATTAATAAGGAAAATGATATCCGGCATTCGGATTGATCCCAAAATGTTTTATGGATTGGAAGTTTCAGAAATAGTAATTCAGGAAGATCCCGATTTGAGTAGCACGGAATTATTTCTCAATGCCAGTCCAATATTTATAAAGAGGAAAGTGGGTGAAAAGACAGATCATATCCTTTTTGATGATGACCGTGCAAATGCATGCCTGAAAGACACGCTCATGAAAAAGATGATTAAAGCAGGGCTTTCTGATGAATCGTTTGAAATAGAATTTGATAAAACATACCCCAAAGCCGGCACAAAGAAAATTAATTATAATGGAGTTAATAATCGGGCGAATTGGTGTCCGGTTATTATTAAAGGCAAAACCGAAACCAAACTTTTTGCATGGAATGTTGGATTGGGAAATTCTACAGGAATTGGTTTTGGAGCCATTAAGTAGTTATAAAGGTGAAGAAATTTTGGTGTGAAATCGCATTAAGAAACAAAGTACATCTATGTTATATGCAGTAAAGTATTCGGGTCCATTTGGATTTATAAAGCCATGGACCGCTGTTAGAGACAGTAAAACTTTCAGTCAACAGTTCCTGACACCTTCTATTATTGAAGGAATTAGACAAAAATTGGAAGTCGGCTCTATTGTCCGGCACAAACTATCTTATTCTTCCATTAGTGTTCAACAGGAGCAAACACAAACACGAGGTTGGGAAAAGAAAACCCAATTAAAAATGATGGTTCGCAACCAATCCATTTTGGAGCGTGGAATGCTTATCAATCCAATTCTTTATTTGGCTTTTGGGAAACAGGAAGATTCCCAAAAAGGGGTTACTCAGCATATTTGTTTATGCCGAAATGAAGATGTTTTGTTTCCGGATGATGAGATAATGGAATTAGAAGAATCAGAATTTGACAAATTGACTGGGTTTGAACTTCGTTTTGGAGAAAGTGAAAAATCTTTTTTGGTTGGGTTTAATCGTTTCGATGAAATAAAACCTATGTATGGTTGGTTGGAAATTACAGGAAAACCCGTAACGGGATTATAATGAATGGCTTTGATCATATATTAGCGAAAGGGGATAGGAATGGAAAAACTCCGCTCATCCGGCATTTAAGTGAGGTAGCAGCGCTTGCAGAAATTGTTGCACTGGAGCTCGGATTGGCTAACCGGATTGCAAAAAGAGGAGCCATCCTGCACGACATTGGAAAGGCAAGCCCGCTTTTTCAAAATACTTTGAATGAGAACTACTTAAGGCCTCCCGGATTTATTTTCAGACACGAAATAGCATCCCTGTTTTTTATTTCTCTGCTAAGTGATGAAGAAAAGCATCCAATTATTGATATGATTGTTGCTCATCATAAATCAATCTATAAGGATGCCGGGGGTAAGGGTATACTTGATATGATTGAAAATGACCCTGACTGTCTTTCTAAACATTTGAAAGACTTTGAAGTATGGAGTAATGATGCCTTATCTATTTTAGCCCTGTTGGGATTTGAAATTAGCCCAATTACGCATCAACAGGCGGAGGCTAATTTTTGGGAGGTTGTTGATTATTGCGAATCAAAAAAATATGGTTACTCAAAATGGAAAGGAGTCTTGATTGCCGCTGATCATTTGGCATCAGCGATGGAAGGATACTCCGATGTCCTTTTAAAAAGATTGTTCATTAAGCCGGATTTGAGGTATTATCAATCCAGGGAAAGTGATTTATATCCGTTGTCACTATTGCCAATCGATGATGATCGCCTGCATACGATTGTCACAGCTCCGACCGGGGCAGGGAAGACTGATTTTTTAATTCGGCGGTGCAAGGGCCGGCTATTTTATACTCTTCCATTTCAGGCATCAATTAATGCAATGTATGAGCGAATAAAGAGCGACTTAAGCAATACCGATGCCGATGTGCGTTTACTTCATGCCGCATCAAGCATTAAGTTGGAAAACGGAACAGTTGAGGAAAAGATTTTACAGCGACACATTGGAGCCTCTGTTAAGATTCTTACACCTCACCAGATGGCTTCCATGGCTTTTGCGACCAAAGGATACGAAGCAATGATTGCAGACCTCAATGGATGTGATGTAATTTTAGATGAAATCCATACGTATTCAGAGACTACACAAGCTATTGTTCTTAAGATAGTTGAAATTCTTTGTGAAATCGGATGTCGTGTACATATAGGAACGGCCACAATGCCAACTGTTTTGTACAACCGGCTGATTGACATCCTGGGAGGAAAAGGAGCTGTTTATGAGGTACGACTTCCAAACAGTGTATTGAATACATATGACCGTCATATTATCCATAAAGCCGATTCAATTGAATCTTTGAAGAATGTAATCGATGAAGCTATCATGCACAACCAAAAGGTTTTAATTGTATGTAATCAGGTAAAAAGAGCACAAAATTTATTTAAAACCCTGAATGATTATTATCCCGATGTACCAAAAATGCTTGTCCACAGCAGATTTAAAAGGGGAATACGAAACTCCCTGGAAGACAACCTTAAAAATATTTTCAATAAGAGCATGCATTCCTGTCTGGTCATTTCCACTCAGGTAGTGGAAGTAAGTCTGGATATTAGTTTCGACCTTATGGTAACTGATTGTGCCCCAATTGATTCATTGATTCAGAGGTTCGGGAGGATTAATAGAAAAAGAACTTTGGAAACAATCGGAAACTATAAGCCTGTTTATGTGCTATCGCCTCCCGATGAGAAAGTTAAAGCATTACCTTATAGATTAGAAGTACTTCAACGAACTTACGAAGTATTGCCTGATGGTGAATTAATGGAGGAAATTAAATCTCAGGAAATGATTGACAGGGTTTATCCTACAATTGAATTTGTGAATATAGATTTGAGCTCGGTCTTTAAAGATGGAAAATGGAGGATAAAAGAACTTTGGCATAATCCGAAGTCGGTTCTTCTGGAAACTCTTGATATTGATTCTGTAACCTGCATAGTAGAAACAGACAAAGAGTTCTTCGAAAAGTCTTCCTATCAGGACCAGGTAAAATTGGAGATTCCTGTTTCTTATCGCTCAATAGGTTATAAGAATCTGGACAAATCAAAGGAAGGTACCCATCCATACATTATTCCCAGTAAAGCTTATGATCGGGAACTTGGCTTTCTTTCAGAATTTGCCAAGCCTGAATTTTACGACATTACTCAACGATTTTTATAAAACCAAAGTTATGATAGCGGCTAATATTGGCAAAATTTTTCTTGATGCTTATAATGAAAAATATAAGTGCAACATTTCAGCTAAGACTTTTTTTAATGAGAAGTATTATGAAATATTTTATAATCACAACAAATACTTAATGTCAGCTGGAAACTCCCCCTTAGAAAATCCGAAAATAAGCTGGGATAAGATGAGAAGCGGGCAGATTCCTTATGAAACAATTGAAAAAAGGAACGATCGTTTCGCAAAGACAATTCATAAAATTGAGAACGAACCAGCTGATGCCAGTATTGCGATTGGATTTCCATCTTTGGATTTAAACGCTACCACTTCAGGTCAGATAACAAACCTGCAGCTACCTCTGAATGAGGATGATGTTTATCTTTCGTGGATTGGCAGCGGGCTCGGCATTGGTGTACAAAGCGGATTATCTCTACTGTTCAGCAACAAACAGATCCTTTTAGACTTGTATGACGGATGGCTTCTTTACAGGGAATTTTTAAATAATACACCCAACCTTCGAGGCAACCAAATAAACACATGGAATGGGCAGTGGATCGAACACAGATACAATAAAAAAACTTATGACATGGCAGATCCTTCTGCTTCATTTAATCCATTTGGATCAATGAAAGATGGAGGACTTGAGGTAAACTCACAACCGTGGACAAAAGTTTTAGTTCGGATTGCCTTTACCTATCCTGATTCCTCCTTAATTGCTTATGTGTACAGTTTAGGCCAAACCAATATAACTGTAGGATTTGTGCCTTTTGAATTGCCACGCATCAGACATCCTTATGAATTGTATTTCAAGTACTTCGGAACATTAAGGACAGATCAGGTAGAACAAGTTTTCGGAACAGCATTCGGTTTTACAAAGGCATGCCAGATGGGAGCCATAGGTGTTAACGCCCTGGAGCCTAAAGGATTCAGAGACTGTCTGGATAAGGGGATTGTTCCAAAATACAATGAAGCTGACGAAGAGAAAACTATAAATTTTAATACTTACCAAATCTGGCTATTAGCAATGTTAAACAATGAGCAATTATGGGAGAAAGCGCAACAGATTGCGAAAATCCTCAACAGTCACTCAATCAGTGATACCAATGCAAGAAAGATAAAAAGTCAAGAAGTTATAAACTTACTAACTTCGGTAAACAAAAAGCAATTTATCGAAGGACTGACAACTATTGTAAAAGGAAGTCAAAACATTGATCAAATAGCTGATATAGCAGGACTGGTCAATTCGATGCCCGTTGATAATGTTCCTTATTTCCTTACACTCATTAGATTCCAATACGCAATTGAAAATAGAAAATCTTAAAACTAAAACTATGACTCCTTACATTTATTTACGAGCGTTAAAACATGCTGAGCATACTGTATTTTGTGTTCAGGACGGACAAAAAACTTATTTCGATCCGCAATTTAACCGGGTGGTAGCCTATTCAAGCGGACAACAGGTAAAGCGATCAATTCTGGATGCCCTTACGTCAAACTTGAACGTACAAATGGCACCTATCACATTCAATTATAATGTCACCAAGGATAAACAGCTGGAAAACAAAGAGCCCTGGTCTCCATGCGATCCCTCATATATTGACCAGTTAGTTGGCGGATGGATGCGGGCGGGTGATGGTATAACAGTTAAAAGAAGAAGCCCCTTATCCATTTCAGCCATGCGGCCACTTCACCCATTACTGGCTGGCACAGATAAAGAGAATATTACATTCGACAGGAGCGATAAGCCTGATCGTAATCCTGTTAATGTCAGATTGGGAGAGAAGTTGCTAACCGAAGAAGAGATAGATGAGTTCCTAACGGTTAATCATCGTACGCTTCCGCGCAGGAATTGGATTCCGGAAAATGTAAGGACTAGCGGCTTATTTATTTATGATGTTGCGATTGACCTTCGAACCCTGTTTTGTGTTTCTGTCAATCAACACGAACCTGAATTATCGAAGGAAAGAATAGTGGATTTGAAATCCAAAGGGTGGATTGAAAGCGAAAACATATTTGGAAAATGTCTGGTGTTGCCCAAAGAAGAGCGTGAAAAAGTAATACCGGCATTGGCTGGAGCTCTGCTTAACTGGAGAATTACATCCAATCAGGCCCGTACCTTTAGTCTGATGGAAACTCTGGCAATTTCAATAAGCGACAATGCCAATAAAATCGCAGGTTCAATCAGAGCTAAATTAACTGAAGATGGTGAGAAGCAAAAAGCCCGGCCTATTATTGACGAGACTTCTGGAGCAGATGTCTATGTAACACTTCCCTGCTCGAACTATGTAATTACTGTGAACGAAAGTGCTGATGCCCTTGAAAAAGCAGAACAAAAACTAATAGCCCTGATGACTGCCTTTGATTATGAAAAACAGTTAAATTAAAGCAAATCCGACCTCCACCGGAAAGGTTGAGAATCCTTTCCGGTGGTACTGTGATCTTTATTACAGGGTAACCATATTTAAAGGTTTATCTTCTGAAATAGGATTTATTTGAGAACAAAATATACACATGAATATTAAATCTTTCATGATTGCTATATACCAGACTCATGTCCCCCCACCTCAAAAATCTCCTCACCCTGATCCGCCAGGCCCGCCAAAGACCTTGGCCTGGCAGACAGTTATACGGGTTGCCTGAACCGGACATGGATGAGATTTCAGAACCCGAAAACAGATCTTATTCCGACAGACTACTCCATGGCCGCAGAATTCCTGTTTCGAGAATTACAGGGATTGATTTTAAACTGCTGCCCGAGCCTGAAAAACTTAACGATCAACAAAAAGCCCTACTTGCAAATGAACTCGAAACACTGCTGCTCTTTTACCATTTTCGCCTCGATTTCCCTGCAAAATTCCCCATGACTGAACGCTATCCGTTTATTTTTGAGTTATGGAAAGAAAAACATATCCCGGTTCCCGCAGGAGAAAATCATATCGGGTTTTGTGACTTCGATTTAAAGAGTTGCCCGTTCCCTCAGTACTGTAGCATCTGCCATGTAAACTCATCAAACAGGCACTATGTAAAAACCCACGATTAAGCTATGAGAATAACTGGAACCCACTTCAACTATTTCCTTATCTGCCATCGTAAACTTTGGCTATTTGCCAGCGGGATCAACATGGAATCTACATCAGACCTCGTCAGTGAAGGCAGATTGTTACACGAAACCTCTTACCCGCGACGCAGCGAAAAGTACCGCGAGATTGAACTCGACGGTATTAAAATAGATTACTACGACCCAAAAGACAAGGTGGTTCATGAAATAAAAAAGTCGGATAAGCACGAAGAGGCTCATGAATGGCAGCTTAAATACTATCTGTGGGTATTGGCTCAAAACGGGATTGAAGGAGCAACCGGACTTCTCGAATACCCAAAACTTCACAAGACATCTGAAGTATTTCTGACCAGACCCGAAAGTGAAGCAATCTCAGAGATGCTGGAACAAATAGGAAAAGTCATTCATCAGGATTTTTCTCCTGACAGGATCAAAAAATCACAATGCAAAAATTGCAGCTACTTTGACTTTTGCTGGAGCGGTGAAACCCTGGAATAATTAAATAAAAAGTAAATAATCATGCTAAAAGAACTTGTCTTGAAATTTGGAAAATTGAAAATCAACACCCTCACGAAGTATCCGTCAATACTTACTTTACATCAATTGGGAGAGAAGGGGAAATTAAAAAGTGAGCTTACTACTCCAATCGAAAATGAGGTACTTTATGCTACCGAGAAAATTGACGGGACAAACACAAGAATTATTTGCTTCGGTGATGAGTATTTAATCGGGGCAAGAGAATTTGTGCTTCACCATTCGGATGATTTATACTTCGATAATAGTCAGGGCATTGTTGAAGGGATCAGGAATTTGCGGGTTCCAATTCCCAAAACTGAATTACTTACAGTCATCTACGGGGAATTTTTTGGCGGAAAAACATCAGCAAATGCAAAATGTTATGGTCAGGACAAAAACGGGTTTCGTGTTTTTGATATAGCTGTTTACAACGACCTTTCAATCCTGGAGTTATCTCAGGAGGAGATATCCCGATGGCGCGAAAGAGAAACAGAGGTTGGTATAACATATGGTCAAAACTTCCTTACCCGGTTTGAAATGCTAAGCAAATTTCCGGATTTTGATTTTGTTCCACAGGTTGAGTTTGATTTAGGTGATCTTTCTCATAAGACAATTCTGGAAAATTTAAAACTATTTATCCCTCTCACAAAGGTTGCGTTATCGGATAGTGCAACTAAAAGAGCTGAAGGAGTTGTACTGAGAAATGAAAGCAGATCGAAAATTTTAAAAGTCAGATTTGAGGACTACGAGAGGACATTACGGTAGTAGCTTTGTATTTTCATTTATTATGATGCATTTGATACTCCCCATAGCAAAGCTTTCTTGTTTAAAGTGTGATTATTTTCCAGACAATGAAGAAAACTTATTACCTGTTTAATCCCGGACAACTTCAACGCCAGGATAATACCCTGAAGTTTACACCTTACAATGAAGATGGAAATGAAGAAAAGCCTCGTTTCCTGCCTGTTGAAAGTGTTGGTGAACTGTATTGTTTCGGAGCTTTGGATACCAACTCAGCCGTGTATAATTTCCTGGGTAGAGAGCAAATACCTGTTCATTTCTTTGACTATTACGAAAATTATACCGGATCGTTCATGCCCCGTGAGTCGCTGATATCCGGAAAAATGCTGATTGCACAGGTTAAGTTTCAGCAAAACAAAAAGAAAAGAATCGATATTGCTCAACGAATATTGGAAGGGGCTGCTTTTAATATGGTCAAGAACCTGAAATATTATAACAGCAGAGGAAAAGAACTTGAGATCCTTATTGAGATAGTCGAAGGGTTGGCGGCAAAAATTCCGTCCACAACAGCAATTGATGAACTAATGGGAATTGAAGGAAATATCAGGAAGAACTATTACACAGCTTTCGAACTTATAATTAATGATTTCAGCATGGGAGGAAGAAGTTACCAGCCTCCCAGGAATGAAGTCAACGCACTGATATCGTTTGGAAATATGATGTGTTACAGTCAATGCCTCAGGGCAATTCATCAGACCCAGCTCAACCCGGTGATAAGCTATTTACATGAACCGGGGGAGAGACGATTTTCTCTTTCGCTCGATCTGGCTGAGATCTTCAAACCACTGCTTGTTGACAGGGTTATATTTAAAGTTACCAATAAGAAAATGTTGCAGACTGCCGATTTCGAGGAAAGCCTAAACAGGGTAATTCTTAAAGATGCAGGGAGAAAGACCTTTGTTCAGGCTTTCGAAGACCGATTGCAGGAGACAATAATACATCGCACGCTGAACCGTTCGGTGAGTTATAAGCATCTGATAAAGCTGGAATGCTACAAACTGCAGAAACACCTTCTTGAAATCGAAGAGTATAAACCCTTTAAAATGTGGTGGTGATGTATGTTATTGCTGTATATGATATAGGAGAAAAGCGTGTGGGAAAAATTCTGAAGCTTTTCAGGAGGTATCTTAACTGGATTCAGAACTCCGTTTTTGAAGGAGAGATAACGGAGGTGAAGCTTCTGGAACTTAAGGGGAAGGCAAGATGCATTATGGAAATGGAGACCGACAGCATCATTATCTTCAAGTCGCGTCAGGAGAAGTGGCTTGAGAAGGAGATAGTGGGCATTGAGCCAAATGAGCTGGGGAACATATTATAGTAAGTCAGTTGTCGAAGTGATAAAATAAAATAGTTGTAAATTTGGGAATTAAGTAAAGAAAGACAAAACTGTTCTTTGACATGCTGATAATAAGCTAATTGATAAAATTGTCGAAGACAGGGGCAAAATACGTTTTGGCTGATCGACGATTTTACAAGTAAAAATTGCTATAATTGCAAAAGCTAATCTGTTGAAGATTAGCATATTTTTTTGAGTTGTCGAACGGCTCCCAATCGCACCATTAAGGAATTGAAACGGAGAAGATCAACGGACTGCTGGCTGAAAAGATCTTCTCCCAATCGCACCATTAAGGAATTGAAACGTGCATGGCAAAATGTCGCAACTGTAGGCTTCGTGCTCCCAATCGCACCATTAAGGAATTGAAACATGTAAACACACAAAATGCTATCTACAAACAGAACTCCCAATCGCACCATTAAGGAATTGAAACTTTGGAGGACTGTTATTTCGTCGGTGGGTGCGTTCTCCCAATCGCACCATTAAGGAATTGAAACTTGTTTGCGCAGGTTGTCGTTTTTTGTTTTGAGACCCTCCCAATCGCACCATTAAGGAATTGAAACTTGAGTACCGGTAGCGAGGACACGAAGCCTACAGCTCCCAATCGCACCATTAAGGAATTGAAACTAATACTACATTAGAAATATCCCCACCGACAAGAGTCTCCCAATCGCACCATTAAGGAATTGAAACGTGAGAAGCTAACAGTAAAAGCAGCAGATGGCAAGTCCTCCCAATCGCACCATTAAGGAATTGAAACCTTAATGCAGCTGTTTCAATCACTGACGTACTTGAAGCTCCCAATC
>CAIMVD010000301.1 GCA_903844815.1 uncultured Bacteroidota bacterium
CGTAGGATCGGCCAGGGCCTTCATTATCACTTCATAGCCTATTCCGTTTATATCTCCTTGCGAGATGCCGGCAATAACAGGTTTCTTTTCCATAAATTACTGATTCATTTCTGTATATCCGGCTGCCATTCTTCTCAGGAATTCCGAGAGCAGCCTCAACCCCGTTGCGGGTCCGTTTTTTATCTTATAATAATTATCTTTCTTCTGTATCTCAGTTCCGGCAATGTCGAGGTGCATAAGTGGATATTCAGCAAAACGCTCAAGGAATTTTCCGGCAATTATTGCACCTCCTTCTCGTCCTCCGACATTATTAATATCTGCAATATCCGATTTGAGAAGTTCGCCGTATTCTTCCCACAATGGCAGTTCTGCTATTCGTTCATATACATCATTCCCGGAATCTTCAAGAAGCTTCCAGTACTTCCTTTCCGCATTGGTCATGACTGCAATTGCCTGGTTACCAAAGGTCATAGCAGCTGATCCGGTAAGTGTGGCAATATCAATAATAAGTTCCGGCTTAAATTTTGAGGCATAGCTGATAGCATCAGCCAGAATAAGCCGGCCCTCTGCATCAGTATTTCCGATCTCAACGGTCATTTTGTTGTACATCTTTATGATGTCGCCCTGGGTGTAGGCATTTCCCCCCGGTCTGTTATCGGTTGAGGGGACAAGAGCAATAACATGTAACGGGATTCCCGCTTTGGCTATTGTGTACATAACACCGGTAACGATTGCAGCTCCTGCCATATCGCCATTCATTCCTGCCATGAAATCACCGGTTTTGATGTTCAGACCACCGGTATCATAAACGATTCCTTTACCAACAAGGACAATTGGTTGCTTATTAACAAAACCGGCTGGTTTCCATTCAAGAATGCAAAAAACAGGAGGATCAACACTTCCCTTGTTTACAGCCAGAAGGCCACCCATTTTAAGCGCTTCTATCTTGCCTTTGGTAAGGATCTCAACCGAAAAGCCCGAGGCTTCACCCGTCTTCCGGATCTCCTCCGCCAGTGCAGGGGCATTAAGATGATTAACGGGTTCTTTTATCAGATTCCTCGTGAAATATACAGCGTCAGTCTGGTGAATAAGCCAACTGACGGATGATTCATCAACATTTCCATTCAGGATAAGCCGCGAAGGATACTTTTTCTTAACCTCATCCGCATCTTTGGTCTTATACTTGTCGAATGAATATATGCTCAGGATTAGACCTTCGGTAAAATCTTCTATTGCTCCCTTATAAACATCTCCGGAGGTAATTATCAGCTCGTCAAAATTATAGCCTTTAATAATCGTCCTTATGTTATAAGCTGTCCTGCGAAGCTCCTCCCTGGTTTTATAATGGGACTCCTTCTCTTTTAACCTTAACAGGATAGTTATCTTGTTGTTATATGAATTGATGACAACACACTCCTCTTTCGCAGATATCTGTTTTAAAGCATACTCCTTTTCTCCGGCTGACAACTTCAGGTTTTCGGGTATTCCATCGCTGCCAAGGATACACACAACCGACTTATCATCTGCAAACTTGGATATTACCGATATTTCAGGTTTCATATTTTTATCAGGAATATATTAAGGTCGTAAAGTTAATTAAAAAATTGAATGTTTTAA
>CAIMVD010000302.1 GCA_903844815.1 uncultured Bacteroidota bacterium
GAGATCAACCCGGGTGCTACGATTACAGACATTCAGAAAATATATAATCGTGACAATAATGACTTTTTCGGGCTCGGTCAGTATGATTATATTATAGATGCTATCGACAGTCTCGGCAGCAAGATCCACCTGATCCGTCAGTCCACACGAACCAACGCTGTGTTTTTCTCCTCAATGGGAGCCTCAATGAAGGTTGATCCTACAAGAATCCAGGTAGCAGAATTCTGGGATGTAAAGGGCTGTCCGCTTGGCTCAAAGGTACGGAAGCAGATAAGGAAAGGCGACCTGCCTGCAAAGAAATTCCTGTGTGTTTACAGCGAAGAGCTGCTTGAGTTCAAGGGCTCCGGTGCCTCGTGCGGAACCGATAAATGTCTGTGCCCTAAAAACATGAATGCTCCCGGTGATCCTGAGCTTGCCGATCATGAGTGGTGCAGCCAGAAAGCCGTGATAAACGGAACCGTTGCACATATCACAGCAATTTTCGGATTTACAATAGCAGGGTTGGTTATCAGGGATATATATAACAACAATAACAAGGATAAGGGCAAATCAGCCTGATTTGCATTGTGCTGCATTTCGCCATGTTCTGATGATGATTCAGCCTCAAATTTCTTCAATTCAATTATATTTTTTAAGATCAGGTCATTATCCGCCCTAGATTTGCTCATCTATTTATCTAAAAATAAAATCATGAAAAAATTGATGATTCTGGGTCTGCTTTTCAGTTACTGCGGACTGACAATTGCGCAAAAAGCTCCGGTCAATAAATATGAAATAAAGGGTATTATAATAGACAATAAAAATGTTCCGGTTCCATTCGCTAACGTACTATTATACAATAGCCAGGACTCCACCTCGGCTGACGGAACCACAACTGACGAAGAAGGAATGTTTGCGATTCCGGCCAGGGCTGGCATATATTATCTGAAAATTTCATTTTTATCATATCAGACAAAGACTATTCCGGATATCAAAGTTTCAAATAATGGACTGCTGCTGGATAAAATCGTTCTTGAAGAAAACTCCCAGTTACTGAATGAGGTTGTTGTAACAGGGCAAAAAAGCCAATACCAGCTAAGCCTTGATAAAAAAGTATTTAATGTAGGTTCTGATATTACAAGTTTAGGCGGTAGTGCGGCGGATATTTTGAATAATGTGCCATCGGTTGCTGTTGAGATGGATGGAACGGTTACTTTACGCGGCAGTCAGAATGTCAGAATTTTAATTGACGGAAAACCATCAGGTTTGGTTGGCCTTGGAAGTAACGATGCTCTGCGGCAACTACAGGGTGACATAATTGAGAAAATTGAAGTAATAACAAATCCTTCTGCACGTTACGACGCATCAGGTGAGGTTGGTATAATAAATCTGGTTCTGAAGAAAAATAAAAACAAAGGATTGAATGGAGTATTTACTGCGAATGCAGGTTATCCGACATTTTACGGAGGATCGTACAGTATCAATTATCGCAAAAATAATCTGAATATTTTCTCCAACTATGGAGTTTCATACCGGACTGACCCCGGGCACGGAAGTACTTTTCAGGAGTATTCAGGGGCAGACACTTCATTCATTTTCAGTGAAAAAAGCAAAGGTTCGCGTACAGGCTTATCGAACAACCTTACGTTTGGCATGGATTATTATTTCTCAGAAAAAAGCATCCTGACCGGTTCATTTTTGTATGAAAATTCCAGAGAAAAGAATTTCACCGATATCAACTATACCGATTTTGCGGGGGACAATAGTTTTATTCAATCAACAAAGAGAGAGGAAATCCAGCATGCAACTGAGAATAATTTTGAGGCAGCCTTGAGTTACAGGAAAAAGTTTGAAAGAAAAGACCAGGAGTTTACAATGGATTTTAAATGGATGCAGACTACCGAACCAAATAATTCTGATATCAAACAGTTTAATGCAAGCGGAGTAAATGATCAGAATGAGCGTTCGGGGACCTCGGAAAATGAATACAACTATTTGCTTCAGGCTGATTATATCCATCCATTCTTAAATGATATTAAGGTGGAAACTGGTATTAAAAGCAATCTCCGTCTTGTAAACAGCAATTATTTCCTTGAAGAACAAAACTCTTCCGGCAACTGGATCCCATTTCCAGCCTATGTAAACGACATGGCATATAATGAAAAAATTCATTCTGCGTATTTAATGTCAAGCTATGAATTTAGCCGGTTTTCTGCCCAGGCAGGATTAAGAGGGGAGTTTTCAGATATAAAAACTGAACTTAAAAAGACAAATGAAACAAATCACAGGACGTATCTGGATCTTTTCCCAAGTGCCTATTTTTCCTATAAACTCGATAGCAGCAACACTTTGCAGATCAGTTACAGCAGACGTATTAACCGTCCCGATTTCCGTAGTTTAATGCCTTTTGATGGTTTTGGAGATTCCAGGATAATTGAACAGGGAAACCCGGATTTAAATCCTGTATATACAGATTCTTATGAAGCCGGCTATTTTTTGGATTCAGAAAAATTCAATTTCCTTTCAACTATTTATTATCGCCATCGCACAGGTGTTATTATGGAGTTTTCTTCAGTTGACTCCCTTGGCATTACTTACGTTAAGCCAATAAACATAGCTGTTCAGAATGCTTATGGTTTAGAACTGAATCTTACATATGAATTTGAAGACTATTTAAGATTTAACTCGAACTTCAATTTCTACAAGGCAATTACTAATGGCAGTTATAATCAGGAAGATTTTACGAGTGAAACCTATTCCTGGACAAATCGTTCATCCTTGTCATTCGGGCTTTCAGGTTATGATTTTCAAACAACTTTAAATTACAGGGCGCCACGAATTACTCCTCAGGGGAAAGATCTGGCTACATGGTATGTTGATTTCGGAGTTACTCATGAAGTATTTAAAGGCAAAGGCACTCTGGCACTCAACGTGAGGGATGTTTTCAACAGCCGTAAAAGAACTTCGATTATAGATAGTGAAGGATTATATTCCAGAAGTGAAAATCAGTTCCGTCCCAGACAAATTCTGCTGACCCTGACATTCCGTCTTAATAAAGAAGCTAACGGAGAAAGAGATGATGATGGCCAGGAGAATGGTGATGGGATGGAGTACTAATATGTACGAACAATTTTGCATGGAGAGGAATAGATTCTTTGAATCTATTCCTCTCCAAACCAGCGCCTGAATTCCTGGATCCGCCCCCTGCTGATCACTATCTTTTCAGGCACTGGCACTTTTAGATTTACTGACAACCGGCTGTTAAACCAGAGATCTATATCCTTTATTGATTTGCGCGAGATGAGGTACTGCCGATTAGCCCGAAAGAAAAAAGCAGGATCCAGTAACTCAGTAAGTTCATCCAGGGTAAAATCAAGACTGTATGACCTTCCTTCATATGTAAGGGCTTTTATGTTGCCGCTATCTACGTAAAAACAGGCCAGATCTTCTGTCTGAACAGGTATTAATTTGTCCCCCTTAACAGGAATCAGAAAATGTGACTTATATTTTGAGCCCTTCTTAAATGATGAAATAAGATTGGTTATGGCTAACTGCGTCGCATCGGCAGCCGAAAGTTCCCTGAGTTTCCTTAATGCATCCCTTACATCATTTACTTCGATGGGTTTAAGCAGATAATCAATGCTGTTTACCTTGAAGGCTTTCAGGGCATATTCATCATAGGCGGTTGTAAAAACAATCGGGCAGGTGATTCTTATCTGGTTAAAAATCTCAAAGGCAGAACCATCCGACAAATGAATGTCCATAAATACAATATCGGGTTGTGGATTTTTCCCGAACCTTTTGACCGTTTCCCTGACTGATTCAATGACTGCAATCACACTAATATCCCCGGCTTCATCCAGAACCAGTTGCAGATGTTTTGAAGCAAGAACTTCATCTTCAATGACAAGAGCCTTCATTTCTCAGGAATTTATAAGTGGGACTTCCACACGGAACTGATTATCCTGCTTGCTTATCACAA
>CAIMVD010000303.1 GCA_903844815.1 uncultured Bacteroidota bacterium
CCTGAGCTTGCCGATCATGAGTGGTGCAGCCAGAAAGCCGTGATAAACGGAACCGTTGCACATATCACAGCTATTTTCGGCTTTACAATAGCAGGGCTTGTTATTAGGGATATTTATAACAGGAACGTTAATGCTGAAGGCAAAACGGTTTGACCAGGCTGGTACCTTTTGCTAAAAAAGGGGCTGATTTTATTAAAAACCAACCCCTTCCCGAAACCAATTAACTCAAAACACCAATTATTTCTTTCCAGTCAAAAGAATACAACTCATTAATCATGATCCTGCGGAGGGCCGCCCATTCCTCCTCCTCCAAATCCAAACCTTGGATTGACGACATTATTATAAATCGAACCAAAGGTGTAGGTCAATCCGATACCTCCCTGTATCCTGTACTGGGTTGAAAGCTCCCTTAGTTCAAGCAGTCTGTCGGCTTCAGATATTCCTCCCTTTTTCAGGTTTATCTGATCGTGGATATAAGCTACTCCTCCTTCAAGCTGCAGAGATAATCCCCTGAATATCCTTAGGTTAAGCGAACTTATTAATTCAAGACGATTTTTGCTGAAATCATTAAAATAAGTTGAACCCACCAAAGCAAGATTCACCGAACCCCATTTTTCCTGTACCTGGAAGGCAATATTCAGTTCCTGCTTGTAAAGTGTCTCCTTAACCTTATCATAAATTGTGGAATCGATATAGTTATTATACTGTACTCCGGCACTGTATAAAAACCTCAACTGCCTGTGAGTTGCCTCGGAATAGGGGAAAATATCATATTCTACTGATGGCATAAAGTCAGTTCTCAGATCATAATTCTCCCTTGTTGAGGATCCCATATTCAGTTTAACACCTGCCGACCAGTGATCGCCAAGACTTTTCACAAACAGGTTGTCGCCCTGAAATTCATTTGTAACATAAGTAGTGTCGCCTCCCTCATCGTCAATCACCCTTCTCTGGCTGTAATTCTGATCCATTTCAAGTTCAATCTTTATATCGGGAGTAACCTTTGTTATATTTAGAGAGTTTCTCAGATCGAGTTGCTTATTTGACTCTTCCGACTGATATTGCGGTTCGGTTGAGATAGAGAAAACCCAGTTGTTCCATTTATCAATTACCTCTTCCTGTTTAAGATCAGAATTATTAATTATCTCAATCTCACTGAAAACCGGTGTTTTAGCCACATATCGCATCAGTCCGAGCTTGAGAAGATTCGTTTTCCTTTCCCTTACAATTGTACTCGTCTCATCAGGGTTGCTAGTATAAACCAAAGTATCATTCATCCCCTTAAACATTGATGATCCCTGATAGGTTATTGTGTACTGGACGCCTCCACTGCCTGCATTCTGCTGGGTAACCAGTATGAATACCTGGGCATCATTTACATCCCGTACAAAATTAGCAAAACTGATTTCCTCACGAGTATAGTTCATATCACAACTCTGGCAGTCGAGGAATATTTTAACGGCATCCTTTCTTAAGGTGTCGGGTGCTGCTATGGCGTTCTGAGCGAATACTGACTTGCCGGATAATGTTAACATTGCCAGTATTAGTAGCGATAATTGAAAGATTCTCTTCATTTTTTTAATTTTATTCATTAATAAGCCTATTAAATGATTCCGGAAATACGGTATTTTAAATTTAGCCATTCAACAATTCCCAGCCCGGGGAATTATAGTGAATTGTCAAAAACTGCTATTGAATCAACAGATACGACTATTGAATATTTGGATCAAAATAAACATGGGACCTCTCCTATTCTTCTCCAAACCAGCGCCTGAATTCCTGGATCCGCCCCCTGCTGATAACTATCTTATCAGGTACTGTTACTTTAAGATTAACTGAGAGACGACTGTTAAACCAGAGATCTATATCTTTTATTGACTTCCGGGAAATCAGATACTGCCGGTTGGCCCGGAAGAATAAAGCCGGATCCAGTAAGTCCGTAAGTTCATCCAGGGTAAAATCGAGATTATAGGACTTTCCTTCAAAGGTCAGGGCTTTGATTGTGCCGCTGTCAACATAGAAACAGGCCAGATCATCTGACTGGACAGGAATAAACTTATCTCCCTTTACAGATATAAGAAAATGGGATTTATATTTTGTACCCCTTTTAAATGATGCAATAAGATTATTAACGGCGGTCTGCATATTATCGGAACCCGAAAGCTCCTTCAGTTTCCTCAGTGCATCCTTAACATCAGTAACCTCAATTGGTTTGAGCAGGTAATCGATGCTGTTAACCTTGAAAGCCTTAAGGGCATATTCGTCATAGGCGGTTGTAAAAACAATCGGGCAGGTTATCCTTATCTGGTTAAAGATTTCAAATGCAGAACCATCCGACAAATGAATGTCCATAAATACAATATCGGGTTGTGGATTTTTCCCGAACCATTTGACCGTTTCCCTGACTGATTCAAGGACTGCAATCACATTAATATCCCCGGCTTCATCCAGAACCAGTTGCAGATGTTTTGAAGCAAGAACTTCATCTTCAATGACAAGAGCCTTCATTTCTCAGGAATTTATAAGTGGGACTTCCACACGGAACTGATTATCCTGCTTGCTTATCACAA
>CAIMVD010000304.1 GCA_903844815.1 uncultured Bacteroidota bacterium
ATCATTTGAAAAGTATTTATTATCTTCAAGTAATTTAATATCAATTACTTATGAGAATAAATCGCCTTATTTGCCTGCCAAGATTCCGTTTTAAAAGAATTGAGCATAAAAATGACAAAATCATGATTTTTGCTTCTGTTAAGTCCAAACAATCCCAATGCCCTATCTGTGGTCATTTTAGCACTACTGTTCATGATCATTACAACCGTAAATTATCAGACCTGCCTGCATTTCAGAATACTACCACTCTGGTCTTAAAGACAAGGAAATTCAAATGCAAAAATCTAAAGTGCGATCGAAAAGTATTTTCTGAACAAACATCTCATGTTAACAGATACTCCAGAAAAACTCTCAGAGCCTCGCAATTGCTGGATTCATTGTCAATTGAGCTTACAGGAAAACTTGGAAGCACGCTATCCAAACAGCTTTTTCTTCCGGTTAGCACATCAACAATTACCAGGATTGCTCATAAACAACAATTACCAGAGATTATACAACCAGTAGTGCTTGGCATTGATGATTGGGCATTTCGCAAGGGAATAAGTTACGGTACTGTATTGGTAGATATGGAAACATCCACTCCGATCGAGTTATTACAATCAAGAGATAGCGGTGATTTAAAGCAGTTTCTCAAGAAATACCCTCTTGTAAAGATAGTTACCAGAGATAGAGCCAGTTCATATTCTTCTGCAGTAGATGAAGTTTGTCCTGATGCCATACAGGTTGCTGATCGTTTTCACCTTTTGGTAAACTTATCCGATGCATTGGATAAATACTTCAAAAGTTCCAGGTCGCTTGTTAAAGCTACAATACAAAAGAAAACGGAAGAAATGTCAAAATACGATAAGAATATCAGCATTGAAACAGTAACGGATGATCCTCAAAATGAGGACTCTAATTCTGTCATGGAAGTTCAAGATCTTGAGCGAGTAAATTTTGATCAAAGAATCGAGAAATTCAACAAAGTCAAAGAGCTTCAAAAAGATAATGTTGGTATCAAGAAGATTGCGAAGATTGTAGGGATTACCAGAATAACGGTTCGTTCATATTTTGTTCAAGATACGCTTTCTCCAAGGGTCAGTTCAAGAACTACCAATATTGATGCGTATACAAAACTAATACAGCTCCGTCTAAGTACAGAAGGTTATAAAGTCAAAGCTATTTTTGAAGAGATTATTTCACAGGGATTTGATGGAGGAAAAACACAAGCCTATTTTCATATCAATCGTATTAAAACTTTAAGCAATGAAGCAGCAAAGAACTTCAAGGAATTGCAACAAACACCCATCGTATTCATAAAGCCATTAAGCACCAGAAAATTAGCAAAATTCATTGATGTGAATATCATAGATATATCAGACCCGGATGAAAGAAGCTATATGAAAATGCTCATAGAAAACATTTCGGATTTTCGTGTCGTCAGAAGATTGGTACAAATATTCAAAAGAATGTTAAAAAACGGATGTGGAAATATTAAAAGGTGGATAGAATATGTAAGAGGATCAAAAATAGCACTAGCTGGTTTAAAGAATTTTGCCAATGGATTGCTCCGTGATATCAATGCAGTGGAAAATGCAATACACCTACCTTGGAGTAACGGAACCGTTGAAGGACATGTTAACAGAATTAAAAGCATCAAGCGCCAAATGTATGGACGAGCTAGTTTTGAACTTCTTAGACGAAAGATAATACTCTCTCATCATGGATAACCTTCCCCAAATGTGACGAAGAGCCACCATGCTGACCCCCCCTCATCCTGTGAAATTGACTGAGTATTTTTCGGATTTTTCTGTTAGTTTTTCATGACAGTCCGGCAGATGCTGACCCCCTAAAGTTGAAAACACTCTATAAAATTCCTGAGCATGCTGACGCATATTGCGGCGGTGGGGGTAATCCTTATCATCATTCCCTGCCTTGAAGCGTGTCCTGGATGGTATAGACATGCGCACTCCGGCTTGCATTCATTTATAAACCCTTTTCCACGGAATAACTCATGTTACACTTTCTTCAAGCCTGGCAAGTCCCTCCTTCGATACCATTCAGAGGGAGAAGACAGGCAAGACATTCTGTGATCCCTTCAGTCAAATATTTGTACCTTTTGAAAAAATCAATTTAATGGGTGCAATTATCATTAAGGCAGATAAAAAAAGCTATAAGATTCTTGCTGATCTTGCAAAAAAAAACCGAAGGAAATGTGATAGCTCTGGACGACGATCAGCATGAGGATTTAGCACCTGGCTCACTGATGGACCAAGTTAAAACAGGAAATGTCGTCAGTCGTGATTCAATAATGTTGATGCGAAAAGAAAAATGATAGTCGGGTTTGACAAATCATTTGAAAAATCTCTTGAGAAAATCAGGAACAAATCAGGGCAGTCCATGAAGCGAGATACGTGATCATAAAAGGCATTTGAACCTTGAGGAAAAACTGGCGGCAATTGAACGATGAGTGGATGTTTTTAAATAACTTATGGAAAATCAAATATTACTTTACAATAATGCTGAGGGTAATGTGACTGTTAAGGTTACTTATCTGAATGATACCTTTTGGTTGCCTCAAAAGCTTATTGCTCAACTGTTCGGGGTGGAAGTTCCGGCGATAAGCAAGCATCTGAGGAAAATGAGCATTTTAGAATCAAACAGGATAGAGCCTATATATCGGATTTAGACAAAGAGATTAAAAGAATTAAAGGGAATAAACCATAGAACGTATTTAACAAAAGATATCTGAGATGTTAAATGGCCAGGTTATCGATTTAGAAGAAAGAAAATTGTTTTTGGTCACTTTGCCATGGCATATTGATTGGTCTGTAACTAAGTCGGTAACTAAGTTAACGAGGGAATAAGTCGATGTAATTCTGATTGGAAGTCTGAGCTTCGAGATATTAAAAGGTTTGTTAGTCAAAGTTCGTTACCAGTCTGCCCGTTTCCTTCTGCCTGTCAGTGAAATTTTCGTTTCTGGCGATTTTCCCGAACATAAAGGGTGTTTCCATCTATGTCCTTTTTATGAAAAAATCAGATGAAAGGTCATTCAATTGTAATTCGGTAGTAACAGGTGGTATTAGCGGAAACAGGCTTGGATTATATTACTAAGGTCACCATAGAGTAACAATCGGTTTAAGTATTGGTAACCTTGATTACAATCGAATTACATACGCACCCCGTTATACAGCCTGTGTCCGGATAATCATATCGGATAATAAATTATTATTCAGAACTTGTAACCGGCAGAGTAAAATAAAACACTGATCCCTGACCCTCCCGGCTATTAACCCGGAGTTTTCCGCCTTGTTTTTCCACGAATTCCTTACATATGATCAATCCCAATCCGGAACTGAGTTCTCCCTCTGTTCCTTCCCGGTTTGTCTGAGTATCCAGACGGAATAGGTTTGATACCATGTCCTCGTTCATTCCGATACCTGTGTCTTCAATGGATATTTCGACATAATTATTAATATCGGGTGTAGCTGCAATTGTTATGCTTCCGCCGGATCTGGTAAATTTTAGTGCATTTGAGGTCAGGTTGCGCATAGTTGATGCGAACATGTATTTATCTGCATATGCTACCAGATCATCCGGGACGTTTAATCTGATTTCGATTCCTTTTTTATTTGCCGGTTCTGTTACCGACCGGAGTGCTTCTGAAATAGAGAACGCCAAACTTAAGGTTTCCGGTTTATAAGGGGTTATTCCCCTTCTGATTCTCGACCATTCCAATAAATTTTCCAGCAGGCTGAAAAGGTTGTTTGCTGTACTTCTCAGATCCACCGCTATTTTTTGAATTTCATTCAGGGTCATGGAATCCAGTTCTTCCGCCAGGAAGTGTGTAAGACCGAGGAATGCATTAAAGGGGCTGCGCAGATCATGTGCAATTATTGAAAAAAACTTATCCTTTTCAGCATTGGTCCTAACCAGTTCTTCATTCTTACTGATGATTTCGGCTTCTTTCATTTTAAGTTCCGAAATATCTGCGAAAAGGGCCATCAGGCATATCGGCTGGCCGTTTACTGACCTTACAAAACATGATGAAATCATTGCTGTAAATATCGTACCATCCTTGCGCAGGCAATCAATTTCACCATAAAAAATATTTCCATGATTCAGAACATCAAGAATATTATCATTGAGCGATTTGGAAGCTGAAAATTCGAAGATATGCTTGCCAAGGATTTCGTTTTTATCGCTAAATCCCCACAGGTTTGCAAAAGCTTTGTTGGCGTAAAAAACAATTCCGTTAAAATCAGCAAGACCCACTGCTGTTGGTGAAGCTTCCAGTGCAAAATCCTTGATCTGCAATTGCTCCTCAGCATTTTTACGGTCACTTATATCGGTATGGGTACCAAACATCATCAATGGCTCACCTTCATCAGTCCGGGTAATTAGACGTCCGCGGTCGTGGATCCATATCCAATTTCCATTTTTGTGCTTCATCCTGCATTCGCAGTCATAGTAAGGAAGCATGCCAGAGTAATGAAGGCTCAGAAGGTTATTAGATTTTAAGAGATCGTCAGGATGAACTAATGATTGCCAGGTTTTTATACTTGTCGGTGCCAGCTCATCCACAGTATATCCGACCATCTCCGCCCAAATCTGGTTGATTACTGCCTCTCCGGTTTGAACGTTCCATTCCCAGGTGCCGGCACGTGTGGCTTCTACTATCCTTTCCAGTTTCCATCTTTCCACGTGAAGCGCATCAGCGATCCGGTTCCTTTCAGTAACGTCGAGGAAAGACCACACTCTGCCTTTTGGTTTTCCCTCGAGCCTCATGGGTTTAGAGATGCGTTCGAATATCCTTCCATCCTTAAAGTTTATAAAATCAAAGGTTTCGGATTCGGGTTTTTCGTATAATTCTTTAACCCTGGCAAGAAACTCTTCAGGATCCGAAAGCTGACTCATGACATGGTTCAGCAGTACGGAATTATTTCCAGAGGCGATTATATCTTCCGGGATACACCACATACGGGCGAAGGTGGCATTGGTTTTAATGATTGCTCCTTCGGAACTTACCACAAGAATTCCGTTATGAATTGATTCGAGTGTAGCTTCAAGTAAAGAGAGGGAATTTTTTAGTGCTTCCTCTGCTTTCTTTCGTTCTGTTTTAAAAATAATTTCCTGTAATGCACGATCCACCACAAGAGGCAGCCTTTTTAACCGTTCTTTTGACACATAGTCAGTAGCGCCGCTTTTCAACAATTCCACTGCTGTGTCTTCGCCAATTCCGCCTGAAACGCATATGAACGGAGTTTCAGGGCATATCTGTTTGGCGCAGGAGAGGGCTGCAGGTGCATAAAAGCCTGGCATATTATAATCTGCAAGTATCAGGTCATATTGCTTTTTCCTTAGTGAAGCCACAAATGCTTCTTCATCTGCAACAAATTCAAGTTCCAGGTTAAATCCGGCATAAGTCAAAACTTCCTGAACCAGATCAATATCTTTTTGCGAATCCTCCAGATAAAGGACCCGGAGCGGCTTATTGTCGATGTTATTTTTAAGCATCTATGTTTACTGTTTTAACGAATGTTCGTTTATCAGTGTCCAAAAGACCCTGTGCCTGGAATAATTTTCCCCCTGTCATTCCTCCATACCGCGAAATTGTAAGCTGGACCTATTTATTGCAGACTCGCTATTGTAACCTAACTTCCTTTAGTTTTTTCATTCTAAAATTGTTTAGCCAAACAATCTTTTTCTGCTGTCGCTGCACTTGGTAATTATGTAAATTTAATGAAATTTAGTCAATTTTCCTCATTTTAATAAGTTTCTGACATACAATCTCCCCTAAGCAGGCACTATCTGACAGTGAAAGATTTTCTTATGGTTACTCTTTTTCCTGAAACCGAAACACCATGTACATTGATCAGATATTTTCCAGGCAAATCAGAGGTCCAGAAGGTAAGATCTGCCTTCCCTGAAGAGTCTGTTTTTATGTGGGGATTCCAGTAAAGGGTATTTCTTAAATCGGGCGTCCTGCCAATCAAGACCTTCGGGTCAGAGTAGTCGGGGGCGACAAAATCAGGGACCTCTTCCACCACTTTGTAAGGCAGCATTACAGCATAATCAGGCATGGAAATGTCGCTGAAATCTCCTGTCTTTGTTATTACATTCACAATTCCGTGCAGGATCATGTCGCCTGTAAGGTAAGGGGTTTTTACAACTTCTACCTTCTCCACTCTCTCCGGATTGAGGTCTGCAAGAACAGTGAGGTCGTTTATTATGATCCCGTCGATCATTACAAGAGGAGGTTCTGCATAAAATGATCCTGTGAGAGGATTTGTAATCCGGATTTCATAACCGTTTTTTAGAGGTTTGAGGATTATCCCCGGCAGCAGTTCGAAAAAGACCTCCTGCATAGTAGGAAGGCTTATGTAATCAGCCAGAATTACCTCCATCTCGGGAATCCCGTAAAACCGTCTTTTTTTAGTTTGAAAGTTTACAGGCTGTGGCTTATTCCTGCGGGCAGTAATTTTATAAATTCTGGAGGCCTGGTAATTGAAACTCATTTGCGAAAAAATCCCGAGGATGGAATCAGGAAGTTCTGCCGGGAAACAGGTTGAAGCAGGTATCTGCCATGAAAATGATGGTTCGATTTCGAGAGAAATATTTTTACGGGCAACCTCAGGTTGTATTATAAAGTTTCTTGTTAAATCATCAACTGGCAGAAAGAAGGAATAAGACCCGGCAGAGTTCCTTTCCGCATAGCTGAATTCCGCCACCTTACCCTGCACCGACCTGAAAAGGTACTTTATTGAATCTGCCGCCGATCCTTTCCTGTAATTTACCTTAAGGGTGAGCCAGTGACCGTTTTTTTCATAGTTGAAACGCTCGGGCCCCGATACTGAATCAATTTTATAATTTGTATTCACCTGAACATTCTCTTCAGATCCCTTGGGTGTTGCGGAGATACTGAGGTCAGCGATTTCATTAAGTCCTGTCTCAATTCTGACAGTAACTTTACTTCGCCTGCCAAAAACACTGTCAGATACTAATTTAGCTGTTTGCGGTAATTCGAAAGTTCTTTCATAATAAGATTGGTTAGCATCGGGTGCAGGTTGACTATTCTTTTCAAGGAAAGACAGGTTGCTGAAAGCGTTATAGATCTGAACATCATGCATGAAAAATGTCTCTGCAGGTAAGTTCTTCATATTGTTTGTATAGGCTCTCACAGTATAGGTTCCTGACCGGAGTGTGTCGGGCAGTTGAAAGCAACATTCACCCCATCCTTCTCTGAGGCTGAACCGGCTTTGTATTACTGGCATGTTCCAGGGGTTCAGGAGTTCAACATAGACAAGCGAGCTCATTGTTGAGATAATGCCATTATCGTTACCGATGGTGGCAATGCTAAACCAGATTTGTTCTCCTGCTATATACCTGTCCCGGTCAGTGTGGAGGACGATAGCCTCCTTCTGAATTAATTCATTATTGTCATTCGTTTCCGCAAGACGTAATTCCGGAGAGGAGTCAGGCATTCCGGCTCCTGAAATAATAAGGAAGGTGATTGCGAAAATCGCGAAGGCGGATAGCTGTGCTGTTGGTTTCATTGCTTTTTCCTTACGTCATCATCCCAGAAGGGAGGTCTTACCTTTGTTCCTTCGGAGGTGCAGTCGCCACACTCACGGTATTCGGTTGTAACCCACCATGATGGAACTTCATTTGCATAATCTTCAATTACCCAGTAAAGGGTGTTCAGCCCCTCTGCCGGGAGTGATCCGTAAACAGTATCTGTGGCACAATATGAATAAAAGGTTGGCTGGCCTGAGAACTTTTCATCTACGAATATTCTCTTCATGGCTACAGACGAAACGCTGAAGTATCCGTTTACGGTCTCGGATGGGTTTGTAACGCACCTTATATTCCCGGGAACTGCCACAGGAGTCTTGTCATAAAGCCCTCCTACATTCTGGGATATTTTCCTGATCTTCTCCCAGAAATCATACTCTGAGGAATTAATGGAATACTGTTTTACAAGCATGCTGTATTTTACTTTCAGTTTATCGGTCTTATTGTTAATGTAGATAAGAGGAAACTTTGTGACCATGGCCTGGCTGTATGGTTCGGTATTTTTTACAAGAACTTCACCGGAACGGTCGCTGATCCAGCAAACTCTGTTCACAACCGGATATGGAATAACATATTCCCAGGTTTCATCGTATTCCCACCTGAAATACCTGCATTCACCCGACGGATCGAAACTGTCGAGGTAGATCTTACATCCTTCCTTAGCTTCAGCAGGATTGTCGGATGTTGCAATTACAACTTTTTCGTAATAGAGGGCACCTATCTGGGGGACAGGTTTCATCTCAATGAAATCTGTCTTGTATTCAACACCTTCCAGCAGTATTTTCAGGCTGTATTTTCCTCCTACCCGTCCCCTGAATGTCAGTGAATCTGTTGAATAGGAGCCATGAACCTTTTCTGCCAGGGTAGTAATTTCACCTCTTTCATCAGTTATAGTTACCAGTGCACCCGTAACCGGGTTTTGGATAACCGGCGAACCAACGGGGACACTCCTCGAAAGCCTGATTCTATTCGACATCTCCTGGTTTGTTATTATCCCCTCAACTACAAGCTGCTCCCTGTTGTCACCGGTCTCAGGGAAAAATTCAGTTGTGCAGCCCGTTGAAAGAAGAAGCAGAAGTACCAGTATGTTTTTATTAAACGATCTCATTTTTTAAAAATCAAAGTTGAAGGAAAGCGTTGGAATTGCCATGTTAAAGACCGACAGATAATAACTTCTTACGCTATTGTTTACATTTTTAAAGAAGACTGAGTAAACGTTATCTCTCCCGGTTACATTATATATTGAAAATATCCAGTTCGGGTGAGCGATTTTTTTCAGCTTAAGGTCGCCCCGAATAATTATGGATAGGTCGAGCCTCGAATAATATGGCAGGCGGTACTGATTCCTTTCAGAAAAACCAGTTACAACTATATCGCCGATCTTATATGAAGAAACGGGATAGGATACAGGCCTTCCGGAGCTGAAAGTGTAATTTGCCGAGACACTTACCCGCCTCGAATGAAGATAGTTAAAAGTGCCAATGAAGTCATGGGGCCTGTCGAAATTGGCAGGGAACCATGTGCCTCCGTTTATAATATCATCGGCAAAGGTTCCTGTGCTTCTGATTAGTGCCCTTGAAAATGTGTAACTTATACTCCAGCGGGTCCTGCCCTGGGGTTTTTTGACAAGAAGTTCCAGTCCGTATGACTTCCCCGAAACATTTACGACATCTCTTTCAATGTACTCGTTCATCAGCAATTCTGTTCCTCCCTTGAAGTCGGCCATGTTCCTGATTTTCCTGAAATATACTTCTGCTGATAATTCAATTTTATTCTTATTGGCAATTGTGTAAAATCCTGCCGAAAACTGTTCTCCCGACTGAGGCCTGAGGTTATAGTCGCAAAGTTTCCATGTGTCGGTTGGTGAGATTGAGGCTGTGTTTGATAAAAGGTGAAGGTATTGCCTGGTATGATTGTAATTTATCCTCAGGGAACTGTTCCTGCTGAGTTTAAGGTTTGCCGAGAGCCTTAATTCGGGCCCGGAATAGCTCTTGTAGTTACTCATTCGCCCAAATAACAGAGTATCTGTAACTGAAGCGCTGCTCATTGAATAACCGGGGTTGTATTCATATACCGTTTGGGGGCCCATTGCAAAAAATGAAGCAAACCTGCCCCCTGCGACAACAGAGAGGTTGTCTGTAACCTTGAATTTATCTTCAAAATATAAAGCTGCTTCAATAGCTCTCTGCCTTTCAATGGTTCTGGGAATTACGATAGAAGAGTCCGATGCTGGCATATAATTTCCGGGCAATACATCATAGCGTGTTATATCAGTACCGAAATTGATCTCATTCCTTCCCGGAAACCAGTTGAAATCAGCCCTGGCTCCGGTGCTATTGATCCTGTGTTTTAGCTCAAATGCCTCCTGGGGAACCCTGTTACTCAACATAGTAAGCCTGTAATAGCTGTTGTCGACTGAGATAGCCGAGAAGAAATGACTGCTGAAGTAATGGCGCCATCTCATTGAGACTATATTATTCAGGTACTTGTAAGTTGAATCTGAGTTCAGTTTGAAAGAATCGTCACTGTAATAAGCCGAAAAGTCGAATTTGTTCTTCCTGTCCATATCATATGCTACTCTGACATTAAGATCATGGAAGGCAGCCCTGCTCTTGTTGAGTGACGGGTCATCAAGCAAACCCAGAATCCAGTTTGAGTATGTTGTCCTTCCCGTGATCAGATAATATATTGTGTCTTTTTTGATTGGTCCTTCAAGTACAAAATGAGTTGTTACCGGGCTTATCCCGGCATTGCCTGAAAACTCCTTCCTGTTTCCGTCGCGAGGGACAATGTCGAGGACCGATGAAAGCCTTCCTCCATATCGAGCAGGTATTCCTCCCTTATAGAGGGTAGCATCCTTTATGATGTCGGAATTGACGGCCGAAAAGAAACCGAAGAAATGAGAAGAATTATACATTGGAGCACCATAAAGCAGTATAAGGTTCTGGTCGGCTGAACCACCCCTTACATTGAATCCGGCAGATCCTTCACCAACCGAGCTGACCCCGGGAACAAGGAGTACGCTTTTAATAATATCCGATTCTCCCATGGAGGTTGGCATTAATCTGAAAGTGGCCATATTGATCTTTTCAATTCCAGTTTCAAGGCGCTGGATTGTAATGTCTTTTCCTGCCCTGATAATTGCTTCCTTAAGTGGGACAAGTACGCTTTTCATTTCCATGTTCAGTTCGCCGCTGCCGAATACATTCAGGTCAATAGTTTTTTCCTTCATTCCCACGAAGCTGAAGTGAACTGTCGATGAACCCTTAGGCAGGTTCAGTTTATAGAACCCGTAGGCATTGGTGTTGGTACCTGTAGAAAGGCCGGGTACATAAATAGTTACCCCGGCCAGGGCTTCCCTTGTTTCCTGGTTGAAAACATATCCCGAAATGGTTGCAGTGCCGGGTTTTCCGGCATCGGACCGATTCCCGATATCGGCAACAAGGTTGCTGCCACTCGCAGACGGATGGCTGCCGGTAGATAGGTCCATTCCCGGAACGTAATTTTTTTTAATGTTACGGGGCTCCGTGAGTGGTTTTATAGCAAAATCCTTTGTAAGCATTATATTGCCGGGGCCGGCGTTATACCAGTAAACCGAAGCGCCACTGAAAAGGGTGTCGAGAATCTCGTTCATATATCTCTTACCTGCATAGCTTCCCAGAATGAGGTCTCTGGTCCACTCCCCGCTGTAAAAAAATTTTACATGTAATTCCGATTCACTCCTGTTTACAAAATCCTGAAAAGTCATTCCCTTATAATCCCAGTCGATTAAGTACTTTTCCTGCGACCGTGCTGCGGAGGAGAGAAGCAGAATCAGTATTGTAAATATTGCACGGGATTTCATTTCAGTAATTTGGTCGTTTGTTTATCGTTTATCGTTTATCGTTTTGCGCTTCGGGAAATTCTCCCTTTGAAGAGAGCCAGAGGGATGTTTCGACAATTGTTTGTAATTTATGGTTCATCGTTTCCTGTATCCTCTCTGGAGCGGATCTGTGATCCGTGACTTCCTTTTCATCTGCGTTATGTTCTTTTTAGCCATTGATTTTCATGGTTTTAGTTTAATCAGGTTGTCATAATACCTGACTACAGGTATGAGGCTGTAAGGATTTTTGAAGTTGCATTTAAGTTTATTTTCTCTCAGGAAATGAATCAATTCTTTCTTTTTGCCTTTCAGAATATTAAAAAGTTGTTTCTTCCCTTTCACCACTACAATACCATTCACTGTGTTCAGGAATACACGGTGGTCTTCGGAGAAAAGATCAAATCTCCCGTCAACTGCCAGGGGATAAATCTTTTTAGTGTATTTAACATAAAGCGCTGACGGACCTTTGTAAAGAAGATTAATATACCCTTTCAATATGGATGAAGTGTCGTTTCCTGCATTAAAAATAGTATAGTTATTATTCCGGAATTCCAGGGTGAAACTGTCGACCATCTCCTTGTTCATGCAGATAACGGGATGGTTTTCAGAGCTAAACAGCAACTCATCGTTTGCAATGTCGTATTTAAGTTCGAGCCCGCTGTAATGCTTTCCATTAAAGACAACTGATCCTTTCAGGAACACTCCATCAAGAAAATACTGATCGCCTATTGCTTTGGAATACTGGTTCCACCAGATCCTTCCGTTGAGAAGCACTTTTTTGTCGGGGTTCTCCTGATTACTCAATTCTGAATGTGAAGGAATTGCATAAATCAGGGGATAGAGAAGACAACTGAATATCAGAAAGAAAATAGCGTGCAGATTCTTTTGAAGGACTGCTATAGTCTTTAGCGCCGGGTCTTTACATGCAAAGAATGTTTCAAGCATACAGGGTAAGGGGTTAATCCATACGTATTCAAAGATAGTATAATATCGATATGAGCGGAGATATTTGTCCGGGGCAGCTGAAAAGGAAGTTTCAGGTTATATTGCAGGAGGAGGTGATGTCTTTTACTCAGGCAATCCTGCAGAGGTCTCGGTTGAAGCAAAGGGCGGATCAGAAGTACATAAGGAATAACTCTTCTTAAAGCCGAGTTGAGTTTTTGTTTAAAATTATGTATATTGAGAAATAATTAAATGGCAGGTAATTAATGTTAGAATTTGCATTAATACCTGCCATTTCAATTATAGGAATTCGGTTTCATTTGGCTGAGGCGGTGGCTTCAGTCGCTGTCTCATGAATTTTGCTGCCATTACGAAGCAAACCATTGACTTTCTCCTTCAGGTCGTCAACATATTCCTCTCCTTTATGAACTATTTTTTTACGGGTATCTGTACCCTTTTCAGGAGCAAACAGGAGACCAAGAATTGCGCCGGCAACTGCACCGGCTGCTACACCTAAAATTATTTTACCTTGTGACATTGCAGTAGATTTTAGTAAACTTCCACAAAGACTTAAATTCTAAATATTTCCTTAATTTTCTGTAACAGGATTAATGATTTAACTTTTCATCCGTTTTCAGAATACTTTGGAACCCTGAAAGTAATTAAGACTGATTACTCTCGTGGTGCGCGGCTTTTAACCCGGTGATAATTCTAAAATAAGTTGCAGCCATTTCAGTATCTTTAAACTCCTCATATTAAACAGGGATTTCTATAAAAAGTTTAGATAAAGTGGAAAAATAATAGGCTATTTTCAGCTAAAAATTCATAACACTTCCGTGCAAAAGGATACCCGATTATCTGATATTTTAAAATTGCCTTATATTATGTTACTTAAATGGACAAACCCGGAATCAAAAGGGCGGGAGTCTTTGTTTTATGCTATAATTATCATTAAAATAAATAATTAACTTGCCACAAAATAGCAGGGTATGAAGACAAGATATTTTTTCGGAACTGGAATATTTGCATTATTAATATGCTCAATTATTTCATGTAAGGAAAGAGGGCAAATTATTAACTATTCAACGGGTACCTGGGATGCAGATTCTCTGGGGTATCACAGAATAGTATTAAGAGTAGAAAAGAAAGCTGAGGACGTAGCTGCACATATTGAGTGGAGGCGAGTGGATAAGAATCCTGAGAAAAAGGGTTTCATTCTGATTGATGGTACAACAGGTCAGAGAATTCTTAATGTTACTGGTATAAATATTACAAGGGAGGCCGGAGACATTGTATTTAAACCTGTTACCGTTCCGGGCGATTATTTTCTTTATTATCTGCCGGGAAGATCCATAGGAAGCAGGAACTATCCTAAGGTAATTTATCCAGGGCCTTTTAAAACTGCAGATTCTGTTTGGGCTTCAGGATACAAAGGCATGACGTTAGCCGAAATTGCCGGTAAGATGCCATCTGCAAAAGTAACATCAATACAGTCAAGGGATGAATTTAATTCGTTTTACCCGATGGAGGTAATTGCAACAAAGGAAGAGACTGAGAAGCTGATAAATGATTACCCCGGAAAGGATTTCCTCGTTTTTTCAGAAGACCGTTCCTTAAGCATAAGAATGAAGGATGATCTGCCATTAAAATGGATTGCTGATAAGCCTTCAAAGCCTGTGCAGGGGAAGGTCAGCAAGGGCGAGTACTTTACCTTTCAGCTGGGGGTCTATGCCGATAAAAATACGCTGAATAATGTCAGTGTAAAGTTTAGTGATCTTAAAGGGACTGATAATAATATAGTTATTCCATCCTCTGAACTAACCTGTTTAAACACCGGGGGAAGAAACTGGGATAATACCTTGTTTACTAAACAGGTAAATGTTGAAAAAGGAACCGTGCAGGCATTGTGGTGCGGAGTGATGATACCTGAAGACATTAAGAGCAGTTCATTAAAAGGCAGTGCAACTGTAACATGTGAAGGATTAAAGCCTGAAACAGTCGATATCAATATAGAAGTAGGTAAAGAAATTATCGCCAGCCACGGAGATAATGAACCAGCAAATATGACAAGGCTCAGGTGGCTTAATTCCGACATGGCATTTAATGATGAACTGGTAAACCCCTTTACGAGCATTAAAAGAGATGGAAATAAATTAGGTATTCTTGGACGGGAAATTGTTCTCAGCGAACCGGGACTGCCTTCCGGTTATACAAGTTACTTTTCATCTGATGTTACATCAATTAACGAGAAAGGTAAAGAAGTTTTTGCCGGTCCGATGGATTTTGTTGTTTTAACAGAGAATGGGAACAGAATAAGCTGGAAGAATCAATCCCTTCATTTTGAAAAAGAAGCACCTGCTGAGTCAACCTGGAAATCAGTCAATACAGGTGGAAATATGGAGATGATTGTAGATGGATCCCTTGAAGCTGACGGATTCGCGCAGCTCAGGATTCTGCTTGTTGCTAATAGCGACATTAGCCTGAATAATGTACATTTCTATATTCCGGTAAATATTGAGTTCAGCAAGTATTTCATGGGACTGGGACTCAGGGGGGGCTTGCGGCCTTCTCAACATGAATGGAAATGGGACAGAATGCTGCACCAGGAAGGAGCATGGATTGGAGGTGTAAACGGAGGGATACAATTTGCTCTCCGTGATAATAAATATATTCGTCCGCTGAATACAAATTTTTACAGGGATAAACCACTGATTATGCCTGAAGCCTGGTTCAATGAAGGTAAGGGGGGAATCAGGATTAAAACCTTAAATGGTACTGCAATAATCGATAATTATTCCGGGAGCAGGAAGATGAAAGGCGGGGATACCCTTCATTTCTATGTTAACCTGCTTTTTACCCCATTTAAAACCATTGAAACGGATAAACAGTGGAGTACCAGGTTTTATCATAAATACAGTCCGATTGATACAATAAAGAAATACGGAGCAAATACGATAAATATTCATCATGCTAATGCAATAAATCCCTGGCTGAACTATCCCTTTCTTGAGCCGGTTAAAATGAAAGCCTATATCGATAGCGCTCACTCTGCAGGTATGAAGGTTAAGATTTACAATACAATAAGGGAGGTTTCCGACAGGGCTCCGGAACTTTTTGCAATCCGAAGTCTGGGTCATGAAGTCTTTAGCGGAGGCAAGGGAGGCGGATTCAACTGGCTACAGGAACATTTGGGCGGAGACTATATTCCTGCCTGGTTCGTACCTGACCTGAAAGATGCTGCCATAATAAACTCCGGAATGTCGCGCTGGCATAACTATTATATTGAAGGAATGAACTGGCTCACAAAGGAAGTCGGGATTGATGGTCTCTACCTCGATGATGTAGCTTTCGACAGGACAACAATGAAAAGGCTGAGGAAGGTACTCGATGCTAACAGGGAGGGAGCGCTGATAGACCTTCATTCTGCAAACCAGTATAATGTGAGGGATGGATTTACAAACAGTGCGTATCTGTATATGGAACATTTTCCATATCTGAACAGGTTGTGGTTCGGGGAGTATTTTGACAGGAATCTTATGCCTGATTTCTGGCTTGTTGAAATGTCAGGAATACCTTTCGGACTCATGAGTGAGATGTTGCAGGACGGAGGCAATCGATACCGCGGCATGTTATATGGAATGACATCCAGGGCTCCATGGGCTGGTAACCCGGGTGCATTATGGAAGGCATGGGATGATTTTGGAATGACCGGCACTAAAATGACAGGATACTGGTCTGAAAACTGTCCCGTTAAAACTGATTTTTCTTCAATTCCGGCCACAGTTTATAGTAAGAATGGCATGGCGATGATAGCAATTGCATCCTGGGATAAGCTTAAAAGAGATGTGAAACTAAAAATCGACTGGAAGAAACTTGGAATTGAAAAATCTGCCTGCACTGTATCTCTTCCTGCAATAAAAGGATTCCAGGAAGCGAAAATGCTTAAACCGGATGAGCTAATAACAGTTAATCCTGCTGAAGGGAAAATCATTATTATAAAAGCGAAATAGTGCATGAGATTCCTCGCTAAGCTCCTGCTATAACCTTTCTTTATGGTTTTTTTGCAACAAGAGATTCCTCACTTCTCCGCCTTAAGGGGCTTTTTCATGTTTAATGAGATTTTTTTAAGGCGGATTCGTTCGGAATGACAATTCAGTTTGTGTGGGGGGAGGGGAATCGCCGCTTCTTCCCCTCCCTTGTCCCAAAAAGAAATTGTCATTCCGAATTAATCCACCCCAATCGTCTTTACAAACTGTATGATTAAGAGTGGATTAATGAGGAATCTCTCTCTCTATCAATCAAAACCTGAAATTAATCTTTAAAAGTTGGGAATCTTTAATTAAATAATCCTCCCCAAAATTGTATTCCATTCTCAATGGTTTTTTTGCAACAAGAGATTCCTCACTTCTCCGCCTTAAGGGGCTTTTTCATGTTTAATGAGATTTATTTAAGGCGGATTCGTTCGGAATGACA
>CAIMVD010000305.1 GCA_903844815.1 uncultured Bacteroidota bacterium
ACTGATACGAAATATTCGGTCAATGAAACGTTGTGTTTCCGGGCTGTTTCAAGTATTTCGCCGATCCTGAGTTCAACGCGAAGGACTTTCAATTTAGGATCTTTGTTAAGCCGGAAGGGAAGGTGCCATGCTTTTGCAAGTTTTGAGGGAGGAGGCAGTTTCTGAAAATATTTGTTGTATGCGTCCTCGTATTCCTCTTCTGATACAGGCGTTTCAGGCAGCATGATATTTCCCGGGGAAGTAATGTTTTTTCCTGTCAGGGTAAGGTAGGTGTAAAGCAGTGATTTCATGTACTCGAGGGCTCCTCCACCATCAGTTATAATATGACTGAATTCAACGGAGATCCATTTCCCTTTGACGATTATCCTGTAGAGAGGTTCGTTTTTCCGGTTTACGGCAAAAGCAGTACACGGGATTTCTTCATCTGTCTGAATCCGGGGCAACTGATTGTTAAGCTCAAGGAAATGCCAGAATATGCCGCTCGCGAGTGAAACACTGAAATATGGAAATCTTGCGGAAGTCAGCTCAACGGCTTCCTTTATGGCTGAATATCTCACTGGTTCCCTGAGCGAAGCAGTTATCCTGAATACGGAAGTAAGATCTTCTGACATTATTGCCGGAAACAGTTTCGCAGCATTGTCCAGTTTCAGCCACCCTTTTTCCTGAAAGGTATTCGTTTTAATTGTTTTTCCGTATTAATTATGTAAAGATAGTACTTCAACCTGAAATCCGCAATCCGCAATCCGCAATCCGCAATAACCCTGGCTTTAACTTAACACTACTTTGAGTGCCTTTTAAAAAACGACCAGATTATTTCGTTGGCATCTATATCCCTGCTTGTTTTTCCGATAAGCCATTCGGGCAAATATTGAAAACCACCGGGCCAGGTATGTCCTCCGCCTTCAATGGCATAAAGAATAACTTCAGTTCCGTCGGTTTCGTTTGTGTACTGCTTTCTGATAACCCTGGTGCCATCATCGGGATCCGTGTCAGGTTCTTCGGTCACCATGGGTACAGTTAAGCAGAGATTCTTTTTTACCCAAAATGAGATGGATTCGTCAGCCGAAAGGACTTTCCCCAGGTTAACTCTGTGAAAATGTCCGTATATGTTGCCTCCTTCATACGGAACAAGCGGATCATTCATATTATTTATTGCCAGTACTGAGACATGACCTGACGGGGAACATTCAGGAAAAAGCATGTATGGTATATTCCCGTCGACAGGAGCAATGGCAGTAATTTTCATTGAAAGCTCACAGGCAAGCCTGTATGACATTATCGCGCCGTTAGAAATTCCTGTAATATATATTCTGTTCGGATCGACACTGTATTTGAGGATCATCAGATCGATTAATCCGGAAATAAAGCCGACATCGTCGATGTTTTCCCTGTGTGCCCGGTCGTTGGCCTCCTGATCCTTTCGTCCATCATTCCAGTTCTGCTCAATACCATCGGGATAAACTACAATAAACCGGTCCGTTTCTGCCAGCCTGTTAAACCCTTTGCGGGTTACCAGCAACATGCTTTCACCATTTCCTCCGCGGCCATGTAAGACAATTACAAGAGGATTCCGCGAGGATTTATTAATGGATGAAGGAGTAAAGACCTTAAAGGTACGTTTCAGATTGTCGTGTATCAACGAAGATTTCTGTGCTGTTCCGGATACAGCGGGTAATAAAAACAGAAACAGCCCTGTTATAAATTTTTGAGATACAGGTAATATTGATTTTATTTTTGATTTAAAGCTTATTCCCGCCATAGTACCCGGTTAATTATCCTGCAATGTCGGCAGAAATAAGGGTAATATGGATTATATTTCAACAATAACTAACAAAACAATTTTTCTATTGGTTTTCAACCTCATACAACTCGGGTTGTTTCAGCACCTCCGCGATATAGTTATCCATTAAGTTGATTTTGTTTTTCTTATAATAGGGATGTATAATCTCAAAATAGTCTTTCACAGTATCAGTATTGGTTACAATTCCTTTTTCTGTTTCCCTGCAAAATTCATCACTTATGTTGATGAAAGCAGAACCGTTTGTAACGCGTATCTGCTTCTTCTCAAGCTCATATACAAAAGCATTGTCATTTGCGTTGCTTTCAGACTTCTCCCAGCCGTAAATATGCAGCGACATAGAAGGGTTTTCGTGCAGATTGCCCATTGCATGTACGAGATTGCCTTTAACGGGAACAGTGGTTCCTTTCGGAACTACTGCTTTCTGAACCAGCTCAATCCTGTTTTCGGATGCTTTATATAATCTGTGGTCTACATCACCCAGAAAGTAAACTGCACCCCAGTCGCATTGTCCATGGCTGTGAATAGCCGTAAAATCTCCCTGAGCCCATGACATTAGGTAAATCGAAAAATTTATGCCCTCATAAACTAGTGTTCTACCGTAACTCTCGTCAGCAGAATGACCGAATTCACTGAGAGGAAGAAAATCCTCTTCATTAAGTTCATTCTGTTTTATTAATTCAACAAGTTTGTCATTGTCGATTAAGTCGTCTTTTTCAATTCCATCGATTATTCTCACTAACGATGCAGGCAATTTATTACTAATGGAAACCATATGAATTTTTTTAATTTGAATTAAGAGATCATACCTCAAAACCTTAATACAAAATAAATTAATTCAAAGAACTCTGTAAATAGGTAGAAAGACTGCAAATTACGATGTTCTTTATAGGTGTTTTTACCTCCACGGTAAATCCATTCAGGTTTTAAAAATGAATTAACTATGCATTAAAAGACAGACATGCAGATAGTTCCGTCAATCTAACGATGTCTTTATTATTCAGAATGCAGAAACAGGTCCTGTTTTCCCGGGCATCAGTTTCCGAGTTACAGTTAAATACCATTTAAATCTCTGAATCACATGGAGAAACATCAATCCTGTCAATACCTGTCCAATAAAACCGTGAATTTCCTTTATATTGAAGAAGCTGCCAGGAATTACTTCAATCTCTAATCCGATACTCGACAGGACCATTAGGACGAATAGGAAAGTGGTGATTGTTAGCAACTTGTTCCTCATAATCTGTTTCAGCGTAAAGAACCTTCTGTACCAGTTCCAGTTCTGCCAGGAGTGCAGAAACATAAGGATAAGCCAAAATATTCCGAGGGTTTGGTGGATTCCGTCGTTACCTTCACCCTTATTGCTCCGTTCGCCTGGTAAACCTGCATTCATTCTGTTTTCACCATGGCCATGATGTTCCGTCCGGGCGGATCTTTCAACTCCGGCGGGCGATTTTCCAATTCCATTTTCAACTGACTGCTCCTGCCGTCCGCCTCCCTCCATAAAGAAAATGCCAGTAACCGCCAATCCTGTAAAGACAATCAGCATTAATATGTTTACTATGTATTTGCCGGTTAAAGAGTTAATGAGGTTATTCATTGGTTATATTTATTAAATACGTGTCTGTTGCATGCCACAAATCTAACCAGGATGTTTTTTTGTAATTATCTTAAAAGTAATGAAGCGGTAAAAATCCGGTTTGAACGGTAAAGATGAGGGGGTGAATTGAGGAAAGAGTATTTCAATGGCTGAGAGTGATGGTTTAATGAGAGCAAGGATCAATTCATATTTAATAAATGGAAGTTCAAACCTTATTTTTATCATTTCATTTGCTTTCGCAGATATTTTTCCTTTTCACCTGGTATATTTGTTTGTAAAAAATAACTGAACTCTGAACAATGGAGACTAATCTTCAAAGAAGCCTGGGATTGTTCCCTGCCACCAATATTGTTGTTGCTAACATGATTGGTGCCGGGATATTCACGACATCAGGTCTTCTGATGGGAGGCCTGAACAATCCTCTGCTGATGTTGGGTCTATGGGTAGTCGGGGGAGTCATAGCTCTTTGCGGTGCCCTCTCATATGGCGAACTGGGGGCTGCTATGCCCGGTGCCGGAGGTGAATATCATTTCCTGTCGAAGCAATATGGTCCGTTGTTTGGATTTCTGAGCGGATGGGTCTCATTCATCGTAGGTTTTTCTGCTCCTATAGCTGCTTCAGCCATGGGCTTCAGTGAATATTTCTGCAGGGCCTTACCAGTAATCCCTCAATGGTTTGAAGGTTTCGGAATAATGACA
>CAIMVD010000306.1 GCA_903844815.1 uncultured Bacteroidota bacterium
AATATTACCCATTTTGCATTCCTGGATTTTACTACTTATGGCAAGTGATCTATTCTGTTTCATTATCTTTGGTTTTTATTTAATACAAAGATAATATAATTATTAAGTTAGCGCCATTACCCCTTGGGGGGATGGGGGGTAACTCCGGCAAAAGGGAATGGTAATTTTAAAATTATATTATTGTATTTAAGACATATAAGTAATGGAAATTGCATTTTTTAACGGTAAGTTTCTTCCAAAGAATGAGATAAGGATCAGCCCCGATGACCGTGGTTTCCTGTTTGCCGATGGCATCTATGAGGTTGTAAAATGGTACGGAGGGAGTTTCTTTGATATGGAAGCTCATGTAACGCGACTGAAAAGAAGTCTGAGAGAGATAAGGCTGCAATGGCTTGAAAATGAAACTTTCCCCGATATAGCGGTTGAGCTGGTCCGGCAAAACGGCCTTTACGAAAAACATGCAATGGTCTATATCCAGGTGACCAGGGGGGCAGCTCCGCGAACCCACCATTTTCCTGATTATCCCCTTCCTCCGACAGTCTATGCATTCGTAAAGGAGTTACCCGACACGGGTAAAATCATGCCCGACGCAATAAATGTACTCCTGAAGGAAGACATCAGGTGGAGCCGTTGCGATATTAAGTCGGTATCGCTGCTTCCGAATGTCATTGGCAACCAGGAAGCCAGGGAAAACGGGTGTATGGAATGTATCTTTGCCAGGAATGGAGAGATTACAGAGGCCTCACATTCAAATGTCTTTTTCGTAATTAACGGGGTCCTCCGAACCCATCCCGAGTCTAATTACATTCTTTCAGGAATTACCAGAAAAAATGTTATCCGCATTGCCACAGAATCAGGAATTATGGTAGAAGAAGAAGCTCTGCATGAATCAGAGCTTGAAAATATTACTGAGGCCTTCGTAACAAATACCACGGGAGAAGTTACCCCGATCAAAACCATAAACGGTAAAACTGCAGGGGACGGATTGCCGGGGAGAATCACAATACTTTTGCGAGAGAAATTCCTTTCTGAAATACCCACAAACAGGAGATGAAAATCTCCGGGGATTAAAAACTTAATTTTTCTATCTTTGTAGAAATTTTTTTACTGAGATGAGCAACAATAATTTAAGCGAACAGGAGCAGATAAGAAGGGAATCTCTTAATGAATTAAGAAAACTTGGCATCAACCCTTACCCTGCTGCTGAATATAAAACCAACGTCTTTGCACAGGATATCCTGAATGATTATTCGCCGGAAAAAGGAAACTACAATGAGGTCTGCCTTGCAGGCCGTATCATGAGCAGGCGCATCATGGGGAATGCTTCTTTTGCAGAACTCATGGACTCATCGGGAAGAATTCAGATCTACTTCAGACGCGATGACCTTTGTCCCGGGGAAGACAAAACAATGTACAATACCGTTTTCAAACGACTGCTTGACATTGGTGATATAATTGGAGTTAAAGGCCATGTATTTACAACCCAAATGGGGGAAATTACAGTACACGCTGATGAATTTACAATATTAAGCAAGTCGATCCGTCAACTCCCTGTTGTAAAAGAAAAAGATGGCATCCTTTATGATGCTGTTACCGACCCCGAAATGCGCTACCGGCAGCGTTATGTTGACCTGATCGTAAACCCGAATGTCCGCGACGTCTTCAGAAAAAGAACCCGGATAGTTCAGTCAATGCGCGACCTTTTCAACTCGCGCGGCTATCTCGAGGTTGAAACACCCATTCTCCAGCCCATTCCGGGAGGAGCTTCTGCAAGACCATTCAAGACGCATCATAATACCCTCGACATGCCGCTTTACCTGAGGGTTGCCAATGAACTTTACCTCAAAAGACTGATTGTGGGCGGTTTTGAAGGAGTATATGAGTTCGCCAAAGACTTCCGTAATGAAGGGATGGATCGCACTCACAACCCCGAGTTCACAGTCATGGAAATATATATCGCCTATAAGGATTATGAATGGATGATGACTTTTACCGAGGAAATTGTCAAAAAAGCCGCTCTCGACCTTCATGGGAAAACCGAGATCGTATACGGAGACAAGATCATCAGTTTGAATCCTCCCTTTAAAAGGATAAGCATGACCGATGCCATAAAGGAAAATACAGGAATCGATATTTCAGGAATGGATGAAGATGAGATCAGGAAGGTATGCGACTCTCTTGAGGTTCCTCATGCTCCTGAGATGGGCAAAGGAAAACTGATTGACCAGCTTTTCGGCGAGAAATGCGAGCATAACTACATCCAGCCCACTTTTATTATAGATTATCCCACTGAAACCTCCCCTCTTACGAAGATGCACAGGAGCAAACCCGGTGTCACCGAACGTTTTGAGCTGATGATTAACGGAAAGGAGATTGCAAACGCCTACTCCGAGCTGAATGACCCTATAGACCAGATGGAACGTTTCCAGGACCAGTTGAGGCTATCAGAAAAGGGAGATGACGAAGCCATGTTCATCGATCTCGATTTCGTCAGGGCACTTGAATATGGAATGCCCCCTACATCAGGTATGGGAATAGGGATCGACAGGCTGACTATGCTACTCACAAACCAGCCTTCAATTCAGGATGTATTGCTTTTTCCTCAGATGAAGCCGGAGAAAAAAGCAACTTCGGACCCGGAAGAAAAATACACTGAAAAGGGCATACCCCTGGAGTGGGTTGATCCTATTAAAAAGCTCGGATACACAACATTAGCAAAGCTGAAAGAGGTTGAAAAACCGGGAAAACTTGCAAATGACCTGAATGGCTTCAACAAGAAAAATAAACTGGGACTGGCCGGGTTAAGTCCGGAAACAGTTGAAAAATGGCTCGCCTGAGATTAATGCAAAGCTAAATTTATCAACCGTTTAAGATATTTTAGCAATTATTGCATTTTTTTTAGTAAATTGCTGTTCGGTTTAAGATATTCCAATATCTGACAGAAACATATGGATATGACAATATTAAAGAAGTTTTTGACAACTATTCCCCTTGCTTTTTTATTCAATATTTTAGTTGGGCAACAGAATCCTGTTAATCCTGTTTATTATTGGGTATTTAATCCCTATGTCTATAATCCTGCTATAAGCGGCAGCAAGGACTACATATCTGTAGACCTTGCATCTTCGTTCCGCGGGAAGGCTAACACTGAATTCCTTGGCGCAAATACAAGACTTTCACGCAAACAGTCAGGTTATTTTGCCACTTCCGACCTTGTTGAATACGAGAATGTTGGAATTAGCGGGTCGGTTTTTAATGATTTCGTTGGTTCTTCGCGTAATATTGGGGCAAACATAGCCGGTTCATATCAGTTTCCGATGGATGAGCGCAAAATTTCATTCCTTTCTGTCGGAGCCTCATTAAAAGGAGTTTACAATTCATTCGACACAGGTTCTGTTGAATCAGGTCACTTATACAAGAAAACCTTCTTCCCAAATGCCGATCTTGGAGTTTATTATTACGGGCCAAGTTTCTATGCCGGGTTATCTGTCGTTAATCTGCTCGGAAACCCTGATAAACCCGACAGTCTCGGTCATTATCTTATCCCTGTTGCAAGGCAGTACTTTTTATCGGCAGGATATAAAATTGTTTTGAGCAGGACCTATGACATTGTCCTGGAACCTTCTGTTTTGATCAATGCATTTGACTCAACTTTTAAGCATATCGAAGAGAATATCGATCCGGTATTAAAGCTGTACATTGATAATCTGTGTCTTGGATCATACTTCTTCACTAATGGCTCATATGCTTTCTTTGCCAAATATAAATATCCCGGGTTTTACATTGGGGCATTTTTTGATATCCCGAAGAAAACACCGCTTTACAGGAGAAATCCTACAATTGAATTTACACTTGGCCTGAACATTCAGCCCTTGAGATACAGAAAATCTTTGATTCGTCACTGGTAACCATCACTTTTAAACCTAAAGATGAAATCTTTACCCGTTACAGCAGTACTTGCATTCCTCACCTTAGGAATGATGACCTCAGGGAACATTAATAAGGATCTGCAGCGCAATAATGGAGTACCGCCTGTGAATAACTATCAGGATACAACCAGGCTGATGAATCTGTTAAGTGTAGACTCATTCTTTCTTCCATTGATTCAGCCTGCTTCAGGTGTTCAGTTTTATAAAAACGGAATAATCTTCCTTTCCGACACAAAAAATGAAACAAGGATGCTGCCAAACCATGTTTCTTTCGGGACCACCCAATCATATTTTACTGTTCCCGGTGATTTCACGGGAGGAGAACATATCCTTTTCTCAGCTTCGGAACCTTTCCCCTATCCAAGTGAGGCAATCACTTTCAGTTCCGATCTTAAGACAATGTACTTTACAAAACTAGCCGGAAAACCATCAAGAGAGAAAATTTTCATGGCCCGCCTTGGTTCAGTCATTGATAATCAGCCGGGCTGGGATATTGATAAGGAACCTCTGACATTCTGTGATGAGAACTTTTCCTACTCGCATCCTGCTCTTTCATCGGACGACAAAATAATGATATTTGCCTCCGATCAGCAGGGTTCATTGGGGGGTATGGACTTGTTCATCACCAGGAGGGTTGACGGGAAGTGGTCAGTACCGCAGAATCCCGGCAGGATAATTAACACTTCGGGCAATGAATTTTATCCTTTCCTCGACAGGGGAAATAACCTGTACTACTCATCCGACAAGCTGACCGGTTATGGAGGATATGATGTTTTTGTATGCAGGTACAACGGTTACGACTGGGATAAGCCAAAGAACCTTTCGGGAATTATAAACTCTGAATTTGATGATATAGCATTTACCATCAGCAGGGACGACGAACAGAAGGGCTTCTTTACACGAAGAAAACCCGGCAAAAAAAGCGAAATGCAGCTCTTCAGTGTTGCAGTGAACAGCCTTTCCGCGGCCGACAGCTGGCAGCTATTCGCCAGGACTGATGATAAGAAGGTACAAGAGGAAACTGTGTTATCCATCTCCTCAGTTTTCACAGGCAAATCTCAACCAAAGATTCTGGCATCAGCTGAAACTACAAAGAAACCAGAACAAAAAGAAGAAAGAAAAATCATTGTTGCACAAACTGTTTCTAATCCAGCCCCTTCAGCAGCCGAAAACAAGACTGTTGTACAGCCTGATGAAAAATCTGTACTTGTGCAGGAAAGCAATTCGGTAATTTACAGGGTTCAGTTCCTGGCGTCGATGAAACACCTGGAAAAGTTCAAGGTTACTGTTAAAGGTAAGGTATATGATACTTACGAGTATTTTTACCAGGGAGCGTATCGCTATTGTATCGGTGAATTCACTACTCTTGCTCCTGCCCGCGATTTGCAGATTGATGCCAGGCTGAGCGGACAAAACCAGGCTTTTGTTGCTGCCTTTAAGAACAATGTCCGTTCACTCGAAATATCGCTCTTCAGGTAAATTCCGCTTCACCCCCTTTTCATTTTGGTTTTGCAGATATTCACTTATCTTTGATATCGGTACAACCAAAAACGTATTGCCATGCTCAAGGTCCTGAAACATCCGCTTCTTACTCATAAACTGACACTCCTCAGACGCAGGGAGACAACAACAAAGGATTTTCGTGAAACCCTGGAAGAAATTTCGGGCCTCATGGCATATGAGATTACAAGGGATCTGCCCTTACGGGAAATAACAATTGAGACCCCTCTCGAAAAATGCAAAACATACGAACTGGCAATGGATGTCGTTCTTGTTCCCGTTCTCAGAGCCGGGCTGGGTATGGTTGACGGAATATCCAACCTGATTCCGACTGCAAGGGTAGGCCATATAGGCATGTACCGCGACCATGTAACGCTTAAACCGATGACTTACTACTCTAAATTCCCCGATAATCTTGCCAATGCAATTGTTATGGTTCTCGATCCGATGCTAGCCACCGGTGGAAGTTCCACGGCAGCCCTCCAGGTTGTCAAAGATCATGGGGCGAAGACCATAAAACTTGTTTGTGTGGTAGGAGCGCCCGAGGGTGTCGACAGGATTATGAAAGACCATCCCGACGTGCAGATCTACCTTGCTGAAATCGATGAGAAACTGAATGATCACGGATATATCGTACCCGGTCTGGGAGATGCAGGCGACAGGATATTCGGAACAAAATAATATCGCGGGCCTGAATTTTTCCCGGACTATAACTATTAACCTGACAAACGGGAAATGACCGTAACTAATGTGATTGAGGTAAAAGGTGTCTGGAAATCATTCAAGACAGTCCAGGCCGTAAAGGGTATTGACCTGAGGATACCCAAAGGAGAGTTCGTGGCCATTCTTGGACCCAACGGAGCAGGAAAAACCACCCTCGTTGAAATGATAGAGGGAATCCAGAAACCCGATGCCGGCGAAATAACCATAATGGGCAAAAAGTGGAAAGGGAATGAAAATGAACTTCACGGAATAATTGGCCTTTCACTTCAGGAAACAAGATTTATCGACAAGTTAAGGGTAACAGAAACACTCAACCTGTTCGCTGCTTTCTTCGGACTTGGAAGGACACGTGTTGATGAGATCATCAATATTGTCGGACTTGAAGAAAAGAGGACCTCCTATGTAGTAAACCTTTCAGGAGGGCAACGTCAGAGGCTTGCAATAGGGATTTCACTCCTTAATAATCCTGCAATTCTCCTTCTGGATGAGCCTACTACCGGACTTGATCCAAATGCCCGGCGCGAAATATGGGATATACTTCAAAACCTTAAGGAAGAATCGAAGACATCAATGATTCTGACTACACACTATATGGAAGAGGCTGAAAACCTTTGCGATTACATTGTTATCATGGATAATGGCAATATCCTGAAAGAAGGCACTTTACAGGAACTCCTCGAAGAAGACTCCGTTGAGAAAATTGTTGAATTCACTGCCGATCATATCCCTGTGAATAAAATCATCTATTCGGGAGACTCCTCTTTTTCAGTTTATCCGGGAGAGACAAAAGAAAAGGGATTTGTAAGGCTTAACAATTTCGAAACCCAGCTGCCCGCATTTATGTCGTTCATGAAAGAGAACAATATCACAATTAAACATATGGAGTGCAGACGAAAGACCCTCGATGACCTGTTTGTCTCACTTACCGGGAGGACTATAAATGAATAGATGGCTGAAAATAAACCAGCTCGGACAACTCATCTCCGCTCTCTTCCTGGAAATAATCCGCGAACCCGGCGTTCTTTTCTGGGGAATACTATTCCCCATATTAATGTCACTTGGCCTTGGACTTGCCTTCACAAAAAAAACTGACCAGATCAGGAGGATCGCAGTTATTAAGACGGGAGAACACTCTTATTCGGTTGCTGACAGCTCCACCCTGAGCCATTTCCTTGGCGATCAATGTGAAAAGAACAGCAACGGACCAGGTGAAGAGTGGCAATGGAAATATACGATCAAAGATGAAAAATCGGGAAACTCGATTTTTCTTTTTTACTATCTGGAATGGGATAAAGCAGTAAAGCTGCTAAAGAGAGGAACAATTAATCTCCTTCTCACTCATTCGGATGATTCTGTTGAATATCATTTTGACCCCATGAATGCCGATGCCCAGCTCTCGTTCCTCAAGCTTAGTCCCTGTATCGGAACGACTGAGGTTGTTTCCGTTATCTCAAGTCCTGAAATTAAGCCTCTGACAGTAACAGGTACGAGGTACATCGATTTTCTGGTACCCGGCCTTATAGCGATGGGCATAATGATGTCGTGCATGTGGGGAATAAGTTACGGGATAATAGAGAAGAGATCCAAAAAACTTTTGAGGAGACTGGTAGCCACTCCCATGAAGAAATCATATTTCCTTATAGCCCTCATTACAGTCAGGGTGGCAATGAATTTCATCGAGGCTCTGGTCCTCTTCCTCTTTGCCCTTATTGCATTTAAAATGTCAATCCAGGGCAGCATCCCTGCTCTAATACTCCTTTTCATTGCCGGCAACATCGCCTTTGCAGGAATTGCCGTGTTCGCATCATCGCATACATCAAATACCGAGGTAGGCAACGGCCTTATAAACTTCGTGGTTTTTCCGATGATGGTACTTTCAGGGATCTTCTTCAGTTACCAGAATTTTCCTGAATGGAGCCTCCCTGTAATAAAGTATCTTCCGCTTTCAATCATAACTGACGGGTTAAGAAGCATTTTCAATGAAGGAGCCGGATTTAATGAAGTAGCACTGCCAATATTGATACTGACAGCAACGGGAGCCCTGTTTTTCACCGCCGGGTTGAAAATATTCAAATGGCACTGATTCCGATTTTCACTTTACCTGAAATACCAGGCTGTGATACCTAAAAAAAAATCCCGGGATTGCAACATATTCATGTTAATCGTGTCTTTACACAAAACAAAGGCTGATAACTAAAAAAAAATAACATGAAAAGCACTAAAATTTTCGCGACTATCATCGTTCTGGCAGCAATTACTTCCTGCGTAAACGGACAATGGAATAAGACAGTTTATGGCAACGGCCATGTGATAACAAAGGAAAGGGATGCAAAGTCATTCGATGGACTTAAGGTCAGTTCAGGGGTAGATGTTTTCCTGAAGCAGGGAGATACTGAGAAAATAACCGTTGAAGCTGATGAGAACATTCATGAATATATTATTACTGAGGTAAGGGACGGAGTATTAAATGTTTATTCGGAAGGCAACATCAGAAAAGCTGAAAGGGAAAGAGTATATGTCACAATGAAGAATGTCAATTCGGTACGAACCACAAGTGCGGGCGATGTTACATGTGAAACACCCATCAAAACCGACAGGATGGAACTCTCGGCCAGCAGCGCAGGTGACATAAAAATGGAACTCTATGCAAAGGAGGTTGAAATTAATATAAGCAGCTCGGGCGACATCTCTGTAACTGGCGAAGCTGATAAGATGGAAGCAGACCTCAGCAGCGCCGGCGACCTTAACGCATACGACCTTAAGGTGAGGGAAGCCGACATTTCGGTTTCAAGTGCGGGTAACGCCGACGTAAATGTTTCGGAGAGGATTACAGCCAGGGCTTCAAGTGCAGGAGACATCAATTATATGGGAAATCCTAAATTTATCGACGCCCATTCATCGAGCGCAGGAGGAATTCATAAAAGGTAGTTTCAATTCTATGTATATAATCCAATGGCGTTTAGTTAAGGAATATTATTACCAAACATGAAAAGAATATTTTACCACAGGGACCACTCTACTATTCTTGTGTTTTTACCCCCCAACCCCCCAAGGGGGGATTTAAGAACACCC
>CAIMVD010000307.1 GCA_903844815.1 uncultured Bacteroidota bacterium
AGAAGTTCATCTGACATTCTGAACTCATTCCTGTTTGGGTAAAGCTTCTTTTTTTCAAGATAGTAGCAGTAGGTGCAGTTAAGATTGCAGGTGGACCCGACAGGTTTTAACAATACATGAAACGCATCTGGCCCTGTATTTCTCAGGACATCACTGTAAAGCAAACTGTTTTTCATATTCTAAAATTACATATCAAAAATAGCAGAATACAAGTGACGTACAACCTGCATAAGCAAATTCATATTGGATTGCGCAATGTGGAATTTATAAAGTCATGTGGGCTCAGCTTTAGCTTTTCTTCAGGGCCAATCCGGCTTGTAATAATTTCAGTTTGTCGGGTTTCTCCATCCGCTTGTTAAAGAGGCCACTGGTTGCGACTCTGGCAAGAAACTCGTTTTCTTCAAAAGAAAAGTTGCAATCCTCTGTCACAAAGTGTGAGTGTGTGAGTGAGAAGGACGATATATGATAGTACTATAATAATAATTTTCAGTTTAAGACTTATTTGCGCTGATTAGTATCATATATGATACATTTATGTTGCTATTTAGTAAGGTTTAGTCTATATTTGCTAAATAGGATCATATATGATACTAAACATATATTTGAAAGATGACAAACGATAAGATTATAAAGATTATAAAGGAGAGGAAAGATATTCTTAGAATAAATCAGGAATACCTTGCAGAACTTTCAGAAGTAGGGATTGCAACATTAAAAAGGTTTGAGAGCGGAAAAGGAAATATAACACTTAATAATTTGCAAAAGATTGCTGACATATTAGGTTTAGAAATTAAACTTGAATTAAAAAGCCAGATAAATGAGAAAAGCTGAGATATATAGAACTGGAATCCTGGCAGGTATATTAACCGAGACAGATAGTGGTAAATTTGTTTTTACCTACGATACCTTATATTTTTATGATAAAACAAAACCGGGAATCAGCCTGACATTACCGAAGAATCAGTTGGAATATACCTCAACGCACTTATTTCCTTTCTTTTTCAACATGCTTTCAGAAGGAACAAATAGAGTTGTTCAATCGCAGCAATTAAAAATAGATGAGAATGATTTTTTTGGTTTGTTATTGGCCACTGCAACGTATGATACTATTGGTGCAATTACTGTCAGGCAAATATATTAGCCATTAATGCTATGGAAATAAAAAATTGTCCGGGATTATTACTGGAAGGCTTTTCAGGATATAGCCCCCTTTTTCTTCGCAGAATGTTTAATGGACGAAAGGTTAGTCATATCTTACCTTATAATGCTCCGGAAATTGATGAAGAAGACCAAAAGATCTTCATGCAGAACAGGAAAAGAATTTCAATTTCCGGGGTACAGGAGAAATATTCAGTATTGCTTGAGAAAAATAACCTTCGGTTAACAGAAGAAAAGGAACAGGGTACCTATATCCTTAAACCTAAACCCCACGGATTGCAGAAAACGACTATGGCACCTGCTAATGAACATTTAACTATGCAGATTGCCAGTCAAGTCTTTAAGATCAATACAGCAGAAAATGGTCTGGTTTTCTTTAGTAATGGCGAACCGGCATATATTACCAAACGATTCGATATTAATGATTCTGGTATCAGATTAGGGACAGAAGATTTCGCATCCCTGGCCGGAAAATCAGAAGAAAATGCAGGACATAACTTTAAGTATGAATATTCTTATGAAGGAATTGCCGAACTCATAAGAAAGCATGTTGGAGCATGGAAAATTGAGATGGAGAAATTTTACAATCTGGTAGTTTTTAACTTCCTGTTTTCAAACGGTGATGCTCACCTCAAGAATTTTTCCCTCCTTGAAACTAAAAATGGAGATTATGTATTAAGCCCCGCTTATGATCTGATGGACACTGGAATTCATGTCGAAGAAGACGGTTTCTTTGCCCTGGATGACGAATTATTTAAGGCATGGCACTGGTCAGATTGCAGGATTAACAATACTCTGCATCACCCATGTAAAGAGGATTTTATTGGTTTTGGCAAAAAAATCGGCGTAAACGAGAACAGGTTAAATAAATTACTTACTCCCTTCCTTGTAGAACAAAAAAATGTTGAGGATTTAGTAAAAAAATCATTTCTTGATAATGACACAAAATCCCTGTACTTAAAACATTATAATGAGCGTTTGATTATGTTAAATACATGTTGAGCGAAGCATCGCCAATTTCCTGGTTCCGGCTCCAAAAAGGACAAATCTCTGGAAACCCGAACGAGTGCATCGACCGCCTTATTTTTGACAATGGGGTTTCAAAAGTCACAGACCCAACCCGAACTCCTCAACCTTAGCCAGTTCCTTCTGGTAAGGAGATCGGCAATCTGGCAAGATCTAAAGGAATATGGTTTGCTCTCGACAGTGCTCAGTCTCCTGGAAGTATTCCTATCGATCTTAAAGAATGGAAAGTCGATTTTTATATCTTCAGGAGCCATAAGTGGTTTCTTGCCCCCCGTCGGACAGGCGTATTATATGTGACAAAGGATGATTTTAACAACCGGAAGAATTTGAATATTGATAATAGTCCTTCTGCTATGGGATTGAAATTTTTTGTTTAACTTTCAAAAGGAGGAAAATAATGGGCAAATATTTACCTCATTAGAAGACTTTTTATTTCTATTAAAGCAGCATAATTAACTCTACAGAAAGCACAAAGGTAAAACGTTTGCAGGATAATTATAATCAAAACCTAAATGAACTGAACAGGTCTGTTGACGAAAATCTGCTTAAGGTCAGTCTGTCCAGACTAAATCTTGAATCAAACAAGCTATATCCTATTCTCAATATTGAAAAAATCAATCCTGAAAAGCCATGACAAATTTCAACAAATTGCGATTATTAAGCATAGTTGCTCTTCTAATATTGGCGGGTAAGTCCTTAAATGCTCAAACCTTTGAAGAGTATAAAAGACAGGAAGCAGAGAACTTCAAAAAATTCAAACAGGAGGAATCGGTTTACATCGACAAGATGCGAAAGGAATTTCAGGACTTCATTACCAAAAGTGATAAGGAATACTCTGACTTCCTGAATAAAGAATGGAGAGCTTACAAAGTATTTAAAGGTGAAGAAGTTCCCGAGAAACCAAAGCCCCTGAGCATTCCTGAATTCAAGCCATTACCCGGTGAGATTACACCGGAAAACAAACTGATTCCCGCAAAACCGGTACAACCCTCGGATACCGCTAAAGTTCCTGAAATTCTGCCACAGCCACCCGTTCGCAAGCCTGAATCACCTGTTATCAATGGGATCCCTGTAACAATGAACTATTACGGAGTACCGGTTTATTTCGAATACGACCCTGGTTTTCAGGTTGAAGTGTCAGAACAGACAGGCAGTACAGATATAGGCCGCTACTGGGAGAAAGCCAGTGCTTCTAACTATTCGCCGCTACTGGATAAACTTCTGGAACAAAAAGTACAGATGAACCTGAACGATTACAGTTATTATCTGCTCATTAAAAAGTTCAGTGAATCAGTTTATCCCGGCAATGAAACAGGACAGACACTGGCTGCATGGTTCCTGATGGTCAGGTCGGGATATGGAGTAAGACTTGCCACCGAGAAAAATACAGTCGTACTACTTCTGCCTTCGCGGAATACAATCTACAGCACCAGCTATCTTACCGAAGAAGGCATGAAATATTATATCATGACCAAAACAGAAGGAAATCAATTAAGTACCTACGACAAAGATTATAAAAATGCCAGCCGCGCTATTGATTTCAATATTTCTTCTCCCATGGACCTGGGACGCAAAACAATAACAAAAAACTTAAAATTCGATCACCAGGGAAAATCATATCCGATAATGGTTACTTATGACCAGGGTCTCGTGAACCTTTACAAAGATTATCCTCAACTCGAGATGTCAGTTTATTTCAATGCAGCCGTTTCGCTTCAGGCCAAGGAATCACTGGCTGAATCCTTCAAGCCGGTTTTAGCAGGAATGACTGATCAGCAGTCAGTAAGTTTATTACTGGGTTTTGTACAGCATTCCTTCGCGTATAAAACTGATCCGGAACAATTCGGCCGTGAAAAATTCTTTTTTGCAGAAGAGCTATTCTTTTATCCTTACAGCGATTGCGAGGACAGGGCAGTCCTGTTTTCCTACCTTGTAAGGGAGTTGCTCGGGCTCAATGTTGTCGGGCTTGAATATCCTGATCATGTTGCTACAGCAGTGCAGTTTCCTGATCAGGTGTCAGGTGATTTTATCACTTATGACAAAGCACGGTATATTGTTTCTGACCCTACTTACATCGGAGCCCCTGTTGGTTACACAATGCCAAATTACCAGGGATTATCACCTTCAGTTATACCAATGGAGAATATACGCGGCTCTGCCATAAGCAGTCATTTATTATGGAGTATTGCTGAAAAAGGCGGATGTTACCCGGGGAGCAATCTTAACAATCTGGCCAAACTTACCGATGGTTCTGCAGTATTAACGGGTTATTACAGCGGTACAGCAAGTTTTGCAGGGAAGCCATTATCCGGTTCCGGGAATGTGAATGGCTGCTTCGTTGGTCAGTTAACATCCGGAGGTAAGCCGGGGTGGGTAAAATCTCTTACCGCTACGGGCAATTCGGTGGGCATTTCTGCAATTACCGATGAAAGCGGGAATATCTTTGTAGCCGGATCTTTTCGCGGAACACTTACTGCAGGCACCTCAACTCTTTCTGCACCCGGAGATAAGGCCGATGCCTTTTTAGCTTCCTATACACCTACAGGTAATCTCCGATGGCTTAAAAAGTTAAGTCTCGACACTATTCCTTCCGATGGAAATTTAGCTTTTTCCGCAACATTCACCGCAGATGGAAAAAGACTGGGGCTGTCGCGTACTGAGGTTTCTGACGATTTCAGAGAATATGGACTTTTTTCTGATGGTGCCGGTAAAGTGGTGTACAATGGAAATATGAACCGGGTTTTTGCAGCAACACCCGGGGCAACTACTGCAGGGTTTTCAAGTACGGCTGAACTGGCTTCCAGTGAAATGCTCAAGAAAGAGAATGATGCCCTGATTGCCGGTGGCGCTGAAAAAGGTATTGCCGGCCTGATTGCTGCCATTTACCTTGTTAATGATGTGGGTCTAACCCTTTCAGGGAAAGATACCCAGGCTGCGCTTGATAAGTATAATCCTGCATTTAAAAAAACTTCCCCGAATATTTATGCGAATCTCGGAAAAATAAGCTTTGTGAAAAAAGATAATGGGATTATTTCCATCGTGACCGAAAATGGCGATGATATCCAGATAGATAAAATAAAAGTTAAGAACAAGTCAAATATCGTTATCAGCTCGTTGCCCGAAGGTAATCTTCAATTCGATGTTTTATCAGGTATAAAAGTTGGGAAAATGGTTGTTTGGTATGACCTCAATTTCATACGTTTGTTCAAATTGAAGGGAGATATTATGTTCGATTACGACAGCGACCACACTCAGAAAAATGTTAATATTCTAAAGGAGATCCTGAATTAAGATTATCAATACCTGTCCTCTTAAAACCTGTAAATCAAACCGAATCCTTTCGACAAAGAAGTGCCACCTTTTAACTCAAACTCTATTCCCTGCTTATTCAACCCATGTAGTATTGTACAATTATGTTAATTCCAGTCGCAAAGAATTATAAGAGTTTGGTGATACAAGAATGAAATTGTCATCTTTAAGGAATTTCGCCACCATATCAGGTTCATCAGGAGGAACCATGCCAGATTTCGATTTTTTTGGAGCAGAATTGAGCCCCTGTCTTGACTTGTTTAAGAAGCCATCTTTAACCAGCCGGGCTAAATCTCTGTCAACCGCATAAGAATAGAACTCCGGATCGGAACGGCGATATACTGCACCTGGTTTTATATGTTGCTTTAAAAACTCCATGATTTTAAGATATTGAGATAATAACAAAATAAGAAATGCATGATATTCAGACCTCCAAGACCTCTCCCTGATTATCAGCCAATAAGATGCTGTTGGGCGTAAACTAAAAATCGTTACTTTTGGAGGCATGGGACAACTATTACTACCAATTTTCCCAAGCGATACGCGAATGATAACGCCGAC
>CAIMVD010000308.1 GCA_903844815.1 uncultured Bacteroidota bacterium
AAACTATCTTTGAAAATAACGTTCTTTAATTTTTTTCTTTGAAAATCGGTAATTAACGATGCAGAAACACTTGCATTCCTAATTACCGAAAACCTGCATTTGTAATTACCGCTTACACCAGCCTTAATATATAAATCCATAGCATCATTATAATCTTGTAAATAATCTCCTTTCCCGTAGTATTTACATTCAGCTTCCTGCCACAAACCGTACCATGCATAGTTCTCTAAAGTATTTGTACTTTCTATATTTATAAGATTTCCAAATTCATCTTCTACAAGATCAGATAAAAGAGAATCTGATTCTAAATCTTCGTTTGATTTGAACTGTGCATTATTTTCAACCTTCCCCCTCATAGAATTTATAATTTTAATTACATCAGAGGCTGGTGCATTAAAAAATTCTCTATTTGTTGCGTGTCTATAACCCTTCAATTCCAACAGTGTATGAATTTCTGATTCAGCTTTATCTACATCACTAAACATTTGTTCATACAGAACAATGAACTGGTTTGGCACTCCTGTTGCTCCAGACAATTCTTTGATTCTTTCCGCCACAGTTCTTGTTGTCTTACCCACTTTAACTAAATCAGGAATGGATGAGTTAGCTAATACATAAATAGTTCCAATTGCTGCCATAATGTATTATTTTATGATAATTACTGTATATAAACAATTACGATTTAGTCGTTTTGCCACTTCTGAATTAAACAAAAATAAATATAATTATTCAACTTAACCATCAGAATAACTGATTAAATTTTCCATACTCCTTTAAGTTAAAAGAGGTTGCTATTTATGACTATTTGATTAATTCCCAAAGCATTAATATAATCTATAAAACGTGCTTTTGAAATTGCACTTGAAGGAAATGAAGAAAAAAGAGCATTGAGCTATTAAAATGAAAAAAGCAGCATTTCCTCTTGTCTCACTGCTTCCTCGTGCTAAGGATAGAATTAATAAATTAGGAAATGCTGCCGGTATCAAAAATAGGAAATACGATAATACAAGTCAAGTTTCTTAACAAAAAAATATAGATTCCGGTTACTTCTGTTCGGAAGATTTGGAAGGGAATTTTTTAAGCAGTTTCATAAATCCCGGCAGCGGGTATAGGCAGAAAGCATTGGCGGCATTTTCGGTACAACTCTGATTACTGAAAACTTTACGTTGTCAGTTTCTGGTTGCAACCAAAACCAGAGATTAAAATTGAAAGAAAGGGTTCAATATGTTCAGGTTTAGCACACCACCGCCTTCAGAGGGGGTCAACATGCTCCGGCAGCATGGTCCGTAATATCAACCGGTTATAGATTCTGTAAATAAGGGACAAAAAAAATCCCTCAACAACAACTCATGAATAATCAAAAATGCAACGCTGATCCCTGGTACCCGGATCAGCGTTGCCCCGCATCTGCGTCATCCGCGTTCTGATTCTTCCCTACGCCCTGTGCCCTATCAGGCTTTTTCCAGCTCAACAGTAAGCTCTCGTCTTACTCCGTCGGAAATTTCAACGGTGACTTCTTTGCCTTTATATCTATCCCTTTTTACAGAAACTCTGTATGTTCCGGCGGCCATGCTCTTTATATGGAATATGCCTTTTTTTGCCGTTTTCTTTGTGATTTCTCCATTTCCGGTCGTGAATGGCGCCTTACCTCTTTCAGGTTTGAAGACAAAAATTGCTTCGCTCAATGGCTCACCACTAGCTATATCAACTGCTGCAGCTCTTAATGCGAGTTTTCCGGTGCCCGAATCAACAATTTTCCTGACAGCCTTATAACTATTGTAAAATGCAGGTTGTTTTGGCTGTCCTGCCTCAATTGCAAAATCCAACTCAAGAAGTGCCGCATCAGCATTATCGAATAACCCTGCAAGTCTTTTTGTTGTCTGGGTCCTTTCTGCAATCTGCGTGCGGGGGGTTGACAAAACAGCATCATAGGAATTAATTGTATCCATATAAGCTTTCTGAGTATCTGCCGTGATCTCATAACCTGTCAGCTTATCAATGTTAGCTCCCACATTATCGTAGATGATCTTGGCATAATCTCTCAGATCCACATCTTTCATTCTTTTTAAATCGGAAATCCTGAACCTGATTTTGTCCATCAGTTTGTCATTGTTAGCGAATTTTGCGATAGCCGCCAGCATCTTTGAATAATCGGCTGAAATTTTGATCAGCGACTCTTTCAGTTTTTTCTTCTCTTTGGCTATCCCTGTTATGACATCCTTCTGCATTTCGCTCCAGGTTTGTATTTCCCTGAGTGCATTTTCAAAGATCGAATACTTCTCTGTGAAAAATGGAATTGTCTTTGCAGTGGCTTCATTTGCTATCACAAAGTTCCTTACTGAAAAGTACATGTTCCGTCGGCTTACTTGATTTGTTGTCATAGTCTGATCAGTTTAAAGGTTACATTAATTATTTATTGAAAAGGTATTGTTACTAAATCAGCAGTCAGTGATGTTACCTAAGTCCTTATAATTTGTTTTTCACTCCCCCTTTAACCCGCGTTCAAAAGTGTCTGTTCTTAAATCCCCCCCTGGGGGGTTGGGGAGTAAAAGCACAGGGGGATTGGTGGGTTAAGATTTGTGCATAATTGCTTTTTGAAGGGTATGATACTACCCATTGCGAGTCCAAAAGGAGCCATTGCGGAGACTGATCTGTCGATTGCGATGCCTGATCTGTCGATTGCGAAGCCATATGTATCAGTTGCGAAGCATGATCTGTCAATTGCGAAGCCAGATGTATCAATTGCGAAACTAAGAGATTCAATTGCAGTGGTAAACGAGGTCGTTGTGAAGGAAAACAATGCCATTGTGAAAGAAAATGATCACGTTTTGAAAGGAAATACGGCAATTGCGAACCAAAAAGAGAGCATTGTTTTCCCGGAAGATTCAATTGCAGATTAATCGGAACTGATTGCGATCGTTGCCGGCCCGATTTCACCTTATCAAACATTCTTTGAATATAATTTCTGTTCGGTTTCACGAGACTTCTGTGTTATTCCAAACCAAAATTATTCTATTGCGAAACTTAGCACAATAGTCTGGGGGGCTGGCCCCCTGAAATTTTATTTTGATGAAAATATTTACCCGGAACTTATTGCTTTTTTCTTACTTGTTTTTTAATTTTATAGTACTAAAGAGCTGATCTTGCAATATCAGGTGCTACTTATAACAATCCTAGCTTAATCAGACTTGAGATTTAATTTAAATGCCGTGTTTTAGTTTTAGAAAGGATTCCTTTGAATGTTCCTTTTTGTGCCGGAGTTTTTATGGTTTGAATTATTCATAATGTCTTACTTAAATCTTTTGTGCTATGAGAACAACATTTATTAAGAAACCACAACATAACCCTTTAACTGATAATCCGGGTGGAGGCAGCAGTTCTAAGATGAAAGCGCTAAAATCACCATGTGTAAGGAAAAGAAATCCGAAACGACCGATCAATGATTTGCTTACCAGTCTGATAGTAAGGGGCAATAAAGCCGAAGAACTCCTGAGAAGAACTGTAAGGGAGATGGTAATGGAGGAACTTAACTTTATTATTGATCAAAACAATCACCAGGAAGTTGAGTTATCAACCGGTTTTTCAGAAAAACCTCCGGTAATTATATTGAATAATTACAGGAAACTTACAGCCAAAGAGATCGAAGTGATGGATCTTATCTTACTTGGCTTTACAAACCGAAAAATTGTTGCACGATTGAAAATGAAATTAAGTACTGTCCGAAACCATATCAAAAGTATCAATAATAAGTTCGGGGTCAACGACAGGGAATCTGCATGCAGTGTATATCGCAAGCTATACAATAAACCTGAACTGAAGCTTAAATGATTTTTTTGGTACTGGCCCCCCTGGCTACTTCCTTATTAAGATGATGTGTTAACTTAGCTTTCCGTTTAAATTTTTATTTAAGCGAAAAAAGCACAATCGGATAACATGTATTTTCAAAAACGAGACAGCACTATTTCTTTGTATACCTGTAAGTCGGATTCGGATACCCCGGACTGATACTCCTTAATCTTCTTATCCTCGATTTTATGTGACTTTTGGTAGTGGCTTCAAGGGAATCCTTAAAGATCTTTTCAAGTTCCTCAGGCGACATTTCAACCCTGGCATTTAGAATCATTTCAGAAGAATCTCCGGTACCGGCTGACCAACGATAAGTCAATGTATCAGATCTGCCTGTCAGGTTAGCGGAAATGTACTGATCTCCATTTTCTACCATCATCTTGACATGTCCCACAGATGATTTTTTTGAATCAAATTTTGAAGCAAAGTCCTCCATAAATGACCTTGTAAATGAATCCCAGTCAACATTACTTCCCGAAAGTGAGGCGGAACAGTTAAGCCACCCAAGAACGGCTTCTCCTTCAGCATACCTGTCATAATCAATTTCAACAATGTGCTTACCGGCTTCTTCACTTGTTAGTGCAAAATCAAGCCAGGCATCCACACCTTCTCCCGTTTTGGCGCTTAGCGACATTACTTCACATTCAGGGAAGCTGTTTTTCAACCGGTCCGACAAAGTACCTATCTCATCCTCTGAATACAAATCAGTCTTGGTCAGGACTATAATATCACTTTCTTCAAGTTGTTTTTTAATAATATAGGCTGCGCTGGGATGCAGATCTCCGGTTCCGTCAAGAATCTCAGTCAGACGGCGGGGATCGGCAAGGACGGTCAACGGGCTCACTGAGACTTCGGTCTTCATCATGTCTTTCATCGGATTGATGAGAGTAGCCGACAAATCGGTGCAGCTGCCAACAGGCTCTGCTATTATTATATCCGGTTTAATATCTTTTCCCAGGTTGTCAATTGCCTTGCGCAATCCCTTGAAATCGCAGCAGAAACAGCTTCCCGACACCTCCGCAACCTTTACAAAGGTATGTTCGAGTAGTGAAGTATCGGCCAGATCAGCAGCCTGGTCATTTGTAATCAGACCAACTGTTTTCCCCCGATCTTTCAGAATACGGGTAACTTCATAAAGCAAAGTAGTCTTTCCGGCTCCGAGGAATCCGCCAACAAATATCAGTCTTGTCATAAAAATACTTTTGATCTGTTAAAACAACTAAAAGAGAATAACATTCCTTAATCAATGTCGTTTAGTTAAGCCCGGATAATTAGTTTCTCACTCCCACTTTTACCCGACTGCCCGCCAGGGGGGGTGTTCTTAAATCCCCCCTTGGGGGGTTGGGGGGTAAAGCAAAAGGAGATAGAGTGTTTTCGGCGGTAAAATACTCCTTCCATGTTTGGTAATAATATTCCTTAAACGACATTGATTCCTTATTCTAAATTGTTGTTATTATCTAAGAAACCTTCTGAGAGCTTCAGTATAGTAAATTAGTGGATACATTTTTTCATCATACCAGAGCAAAGCAAAATAGAGACCAATTGGTGATGATGTTATCTTTTCCTGTTTCCCAAGCCATTTGACACCCCTGCCGCATGCCTCATTGTGACCTGCAACCAGCGCTGAAACTGCGAGCGACGTTTCCTCTATCGTTCCCGGAACTCCCGTGCCCCCGCCCCAGCTGCCATCTGCATTCTGCTGAGTCAGCAAATACACCCGGGCCTTGTTTACCAATCGTGTCAGCCGGTTTATTAATTCCCTTTCGGGACGCTGAAATGCCAGGCAATCGCTCAGATAAATACCAACTTTTGCAGTTCCGTAAACAGGATTTGTCTTGTCGCCTGTAAACTGATTCCCAAACCATAATGGCAGCCACGAACCATCGTCAGACTGGTGTTTTGTAAGATAAACCGTGGCTTTAAGTATGCTCCTGTCGATTTTTGCCAGGATGAGTGGCGAAATATCCCTGTTCAGTTTCTCTGCTGTTTTAAGCAATGCCAGTAGGGCATGTCCCGTAAGGTCGGCACAGCTCCGGTCGAAGGGCAGTTTACCCCAGCCCCTGCAGAAGGTTGGAAAACCGCCATCATTATTCTGAAGATCGATCAGCCAGTTACAGCCGTTCTCAATTGCAATGATTTCTTCCTGGCTGCCGGAATACATTTCGAGCAGGGCAAGAATTGCACCGGGAGTATCATCGGCATCAGGCACCGAACCGGAATAACTTGTCCATCCCCAGCCACCAGGCTTCGCATCATTAAACGGATGCCTTGTTGTATACTGAAGATTAAGAAGATGATTTCTAAGTTTTTCTATCTCATCATTGGTTAATGCCTGACTAATCTGACCTCCAAGAGCTTTAACAGAAAGAGTTGTCACCCAGGTCGACAGATCGGTATCGATTGGCCACCCTCCGTCATCGCGCTGTTGTACCCTGAGGAACTCAAGTCCCTTTGAAACAATAATATTATCTGATTCTCCGCTGGCAATTAGACACATTGACACAAATCCTGTCAGGGGAATTGCTTCCAGAAAACCTCCGCTGGCGGGAACGAGTCCTGTTAATTTATTAACAGAAGGTTTTACAAAACGATCACGGATCACTCCTCTTCTCAGGAAGCCTTTTTTCCGGTTTCGGTGAAGGTAGATACCAACTCCAATTAATGCAGGCAGGGCATAGCTTACAACCCTCAGGTTCAGGAAACGGTAGAAAGATGAGGGCAGAAGAGTGAGCTCAAAGGGCAACCGGGGAATCTTTTCAATAGAGGAAGCAGGAATGACTTCGCACAAAATAAGCATGGAGAGTATTGGCAGGGAGAAGGTATAATCGCTTCCGTAAAACTTAAGTATTGAACCCGTAACCGACCCTGAATCAATTGTTATTCCTTTTTCTGACAGCCATTTTTCCATAGCCTTCAGCGTAGCCAAACCATTATCCCCGGTCTGGCAATATGAAACAGCAGCGTAGCAGAGAAGGGTTGTGCTTACATTGCTTAATGAATCGGATGTGTCTCCGAATCCCCCGTCGGAATTTATGTTCCTGCAGAGCCAGGCAAAGCCGTCATCTGTTCTATGTCTGTCGGCGCTGCTGCCCGCCACTTTAAGGGCTACAATACCCACGGCGGTAGCCAGGGCGCTGGTAGATAGCCTGCCCGACCAGAAACCTTCGCTATTGCGTTCCGAAAGTAGCGTTTGGAGCAACCCGTTGTATTTTTGAGAAATCGCGTCGGAGTTCATATCATTATGTAAGTGATCCCAATGCAAGTAATCCGTAAAATGTATATTCTATATCCGGGTCAGGGTCGAGCGGATTGCTTCCGAATCCACCATCCAGGAACAGGGAGTCAGTGTAATTAAGGCAGTCGGGTTTTATAATTCGTAAATCATACCCGGCAAAACCGAGCGCATAAAGTGCTACAGCCGTAGAGAGGAGGTCTGGCACGGGAGCGGCTTTTGTTGCCTTAAACCCACCGTGTGCGCTATAGAATGCCATCAGATTCTTCTCCAGCTCAGAAACAGGTTTGTTAAAACTCTTCTGAAGGACAAGAAGTGCAGCCGTAACCGGGGCAGGAAGGGAACTGTTTCCATTCAGTTTCCTTAACTTCCTTCCTGTAAGGAATATGCCAGCATAATCACTGAGATACCAGGAGCTTAGAAGGTTCAGGAAAACACTGTATGCTGGCTGTCGTTTCGATTGCATGGAAAGGCTCTTCCTGATCTTTTTCCTGAAGTATCCCGGAGGAAAAGCTGTAATCCCAAGCCGGACAGAAAGAATTGCTGCACAATGCAGATGAACACCCTTGATGTTGCCTTGAATTATCTCCCTTTCAACATACTTTCTCATTGTTGGAAATAGTTCGTCCAACTCTAAAGCTTCAGCAAGATAAAAACCGAAAAGGGTATAATATAAATCCGGTTTGCCTGCTTTATCAGTAAACCCGCCTGATTGAGTATGATTGCTTTTTACAAATACCCTGATACTGGCTAATGCCGTAGGGTCCAGTAAGTTTAAAGATCGCTTCAGGGCTGTTTCAGGATTGCTTTCTTTAAAAGTCTGTATGTCAGGCAGAGAGAACAACCTAAATATAATCCCTGAAAGTTTTTCCGACAATTTCATTTAATGCCAGTTTTAACCTGAGGTTCTGAATATTACTCAGGCAGGAATCAATTTTAATCAGGAAATCCTTCAGCATATCGGTTGATTGTTCCTGGATAGAATATTTACCGATAAGAGAATGCAGACAACCGGCATCCTTCTGTTGAAGGGCTTCCTTCAATTTAATATGATCTTCCTCTTTCGTCTTTTCTGCAAGCATTGAGATCAGTGCAGAATGGGTCTGGAAAGAATCACCGTCATCGTCAGTTATAAAATCCTCAAGGTCATCCTTAAGCTGATAGGCTACTCCAACCAGATAACTGAACTGATCAAGCAGATTCAGCGCCTCTGTTTCAGCTCCTCCGGCTATGGCTCCTACCAGGAGTGAGACCTTAAATGCCGCAGCAGTCTTATTTTCAAAGACTGTGATGACCTGTTTCAACGACAATAACTCACCGCTGTTTCGCGCCATAAGCTCGGTTCCCTGTCCTACCGACATTGCCCTGTGTCCTTCTGATACGATTTTTATGCATTCCAGTGCAACCAGAGGATCCACCTTAGCCTGGGAAAGAAGTCTGTAGCCCTCCCCGATAAGAAGGTCTCCGATGTTTGTAGCGACAGGGATTCCATAACGGGCATGAATAGTTTCCCTGCCGTATCTCGACAAATCGTTGTCTTCAATGTCGTCGTGAACAAGGGAAGCCTTATGGAAACACTCAACCGACATTGCCAGGTGCTGCAGTAGGTCCTGGTCGGGATCAGGACTGAAAGATTCATAGGCCAGAACAGTCAACAGAGGCCGAATCCTCTTTCCTCCTGCTGTCATAATTTCCCTCACTACTGCGTCGGTAGCCGAATTTCCAAGTTGCAGAATATTATCTATTTGTGCTTCAGTGAAAAGTGCTGCTGTTTTGTCGGTCAGATTATTGATATTTAATAACTTAAAGCCCGACTTATTATCTATGTGATATAATTCCTGGTTTATCCATTTCGAATCAGCCGTTGTATCAATACATCCGCAGGAAAGCAATGGTACTCCGATTGCAGGCACCGAGTATTTTGTCACGGCAGCAAACATTTTCTGTAATACTGCCATGCACCCCACTCCGATTATCGCATCCACATTTCCGCTCTCAACAAGTCGTGTAGCAACAGTAGTCCCTTCCGAAACAATTGTGATATATCCCAGGTTTTCAGCCTCATTCAGCAATAGAGGTATGCTGCAGCCTCCGCATTCGATGCAAAGCAATCCGAGTTCATCCTGTCCGGCTTTGCAGGTCTGACTGTTTCGCAGGCATTGAGGAAGCAAGAGCATCCGCCGTTTAAATGGAATAGTACCAACAACGGGTCTCCATACAGCGTTTCCGCTGCATACCATAATGAATGCTTTATAGTTCCGGTTCCAGTTATGTTCCTCAATCAAAACATCAGCAAGTTCGCTTAGTTTATTATATGATACCGGTGGTACGATATTGTTAACTGCGAAAAACAAGTCAACCTCCCGTCTTATCTCATCCCTCAGATCATTATCAAAAGGGACCTCAAGAAGCAACGGTGCTTCAGATACAATATGGCTGTTTAAATCATCCATAGGCCCCCATTCCAAAAAATGCAGTTTTCTTAGCAATCCGGTAGATCAGGTTTTTCTCCGGGATAACCGGGCATGATCCGTGACTGATAATTTTAGGCGCTTTTTCGAGATCTTCGAGGAAGCCCGGTCGGTTTGATGTATTTATAGCGTCATGCTTTTCGGCAAAGGTCTTTAACCAGGAGGCTTCCTCCATGATTATGCAACCCTGTGTTTTGCCGTTGATCCCGTTTCTGAAATCCCTGAGGAATTCCGAATTCTCATATACGTTTTCAGCCTTATCGTCTGAGATGTTTTCACGGGCAATCTGAACAACAGGACAGGGCTCAATATAGCCCGATGAATTTATATGATGACTAAGTCCGTCGGCTGCGGGGCAGAACGGCTCGCCATTTGCCCTCCAGTAGGAGTCGATCAGTACCATCGGGAACCTTGACCTTCCGTCGACAAGGAATTTCCTTAGCCGCGTAATATCATCAATGTCGAGGGCAAGATCATAATTTGGATTGCTTCCGACCGGACGGTAGATGTAATACCAGATATATAGTACACCCATGTCGTGGAGTTGCTGAACAAACTCATCCGAAAGGGCCATTTCAATATTCGATTTACAGACGCTGATTGCGACACCTGTAATCAACCCTGCCTCAACAGAGGTACTTATCGCAGTAAGGGTCCTGTTATAAATGTTATTTCCGCCCCTTCGGATATCTGCAACCTGTTCATCACCCTCAAGACTGAATAGTGGTGTTACATTACCGGAAGAGCTAAGCTCGGATGCAATTGCTTTCGTGAACAGGGTTCCGTTTGTGAACAGCTGGAAATATGAATCGGGGTGATTTTTAAAGATGCCGGTCAGCTGTTTATGCATAAGCGGTTCACCACCCAGGATGCCAAAGAAATAGGAACCCTGTCGTTTGCCGGCTTCGATTATTGAATTTATCTTTTCAGGCTTCATGTATTCCCCTGAGCCCGTTGTTGAGACCCAGCAGCCCTGACATTTTAGATTGCAGTCGTTAGTAATCGAAATAAACTGAAATGCCGGAAAAAGCAATCCCTTTTTCCTTCGCCTCCGGAATTTCATAAAGCCAATCATTCCTTTCCAGGCCATGTTGACAATGAATTTCCGCCGGTTCCTGCCACCGGTATTCATGAAATTTTTATATAATGACATAGAGTGGTCTTAATTATTTCAAAATTCCCTTAACCGCATTATCCCTTTCCGTTAGTGCAGTTTTCATCGATTCGTCCCTTATTATCGACTTTCTTTTAAGCTTCCTTTTTTCGAGTGCAGAATAAATATCCGTACCGAGGAAATTCTCTAAGTCCAGAGCCTGTCGCTGCTGTTCTGCAAACTCATCTATTTCGTCCGAACCGCCAACGGCGCCTCCATTCTTGTATTTTGGAAAGATGATTGCACTTGAGGGGCAAATCCGGGCACAGGCAGGACAGTTGTTTTTACAACCCTGCGGATTTGTTACGTCTACATGGTCTTCAGTTTTTTCGTAAACCCCGAAAAGGCAGAAATCTGCACATTGGCCGCAGGCAGTACAACGCGAATAATCGAGTACAGGATACCACGAAGGCCATCCTGAGTCTTCAATAATCTCATTGTAACCCGAATTGCCAGCATACCCGGCAGAAAAAGAATTAATCCGCTCAATAACCTGATCGTGCTGCATCTCAATTAAATTGACATGATTGTGAACATCGAGCTTTCCGAAGTTTTCATAAAACTGACCGAACAATAGGTTCATAGTCCTTGAATAACAGCCAATAATAAGGTATTCGGCATCATCACTGAAAAGATCTGAAAGCAATTCCTTTTTTTGCTGAACGAGACCACACAGGTCCGAGAGACAGGTAACAGGAACCGGCTGATTCTTAAGGTGCTCATTGACTGCATTAAGAAGGTCAGGATTTATTCTTTCGCCGCCGCATTTGCAAAACAGGATATGCTTTTCTTTTTTTTCTTTTGAAGTCTCAGTCATCTAAACTTTTTTAGCAGAATCTTTTATTACCTGTTCTTACCGTTCATTATTGTTATTACTATTTTTAAAGGAAAGTGCACCAGTCGGACAAGAAGTAACGCACTCTATGGCGGTTTTGTTCAAACCTTCGCTGAAACTGACTCCAAGAGGACTATTTACAACGACATCAAAGCCCCGGCCTTCGAATGCCAGTCCATATTTTTCACTTTCACCTGATGAGATTTCTACGCAAAGACCGCACTTAATACATTTTTCCGGTTCAAAAACCACAAGATCATGCTGAACCTTTTTGGTCATTGCCTTCCTGTTACCAACCTGGAATCTCTTGCGTTCGATTTTATATTCATCAGAGTTATTTCTCAGCTTACAGTCATCCTTCTTCCTGCAATCGCAGTGCAGACAACGCTGAGCTTCCAGTATGGCTTCAGCTTCCGAAAAACCTCCGGTATATCCCGATACAGCCATAACCCTTCTGTCAGGAATTGATTCCTTGAGATATTCGCTGTATTCAGCAGGCAAAAGCTTGTCAAACCTTGAATTGAAGATCTTCGCAGGTTTTTCAAAATGCTTTTGATGAAGGAAGGCATGAACTGAACTGGCTGCCGTCTTACCCTGTGCTACTGAACGAACTGCCATTTTATGTGGCCGGATGGCACTTCCGCAAACAAATATGCCAGGCAGCGATGAGCTCATATTTTTCTCATCGGTCTGGTATCCTGTCTTTGTTGAAGCAATAAGGTTTGCAAAATGGGTTCCTGCTGCAGTATCGCCTGAAGCAATAATTACGGCATCGAAAGAATCCTTTATGTCAGAATTGTAGAACTCTTCCGTAACAAGGGTATTAAAACGGAACGCAGCTCCCATCGACCTGATTATTTCGACTTCCAGATCAATAATATTCTTTGGCAGTTCCTCATCCGGGATATCTGAACGGAGTGTTCCCCCCGGTTCTGATGCTTTATCAAACAGAGTGCATGAATGACCATAGATCTGCAGGTAGTAGGCAGCAGCAAGACCGGCAGGGCCGCTTCCGATGATTGCTATTTTTCCGGCTGGTTCAGGGGATATAAGGTTCAGTTTACGGGAGGCAGCCAAAGCTTTATTATCGGAACCTGCTGATGCTGAGAAGCGTTTCAACACGCAAATCGAAACAGGTTCGTCAATTTGTTTTCGCCGGCAAGCTTTCTCACAAGGGGCCGGGCAGATGTATCCGAGAATATATGGCAGTGCAATATCGTCTTTGACAACATTCAGGGCATCTGTGAACCTGCCTTCTCCGATGAGTCTGTTCATCAGCGGAATCTCCATATTGGCCGGACAAGCCAGGCTGCATGGAGCTTCGCAATCACCCACATGATCGCTCATCAGCAGCTCCAGTGATTTCCTTCGTGCTTCAAGAACATCCGGATCGCTGGCATTCAGGTCCATTCCGTTAGTCGCCACCAGGGCGCATGAAGGAACCAGGGCACCGTTTCTATTGTCTTTAACAAGGCATACCATGCACGCAGGGTGATTACTATGTCCTTTTAAGAAGCACATTGAAGGGATGCTTATTCCTGACAGGGTTGCGGCTTCCAGAACAGTTGTTCCTGCCGGCACTTCAATTTCCTTATTGTCTATTTTCAGGCTGATCATATCATCTCGCTATTACGGCACGGGTAGGACAAATCTCCCTGCAAATATCACATTTTATGCACTTTTCGTTATCAATCACGTGCAGCTCATACGGTTTGGCTTCAATAGCCTGAGTCGGACAACGCTGGGCGCATTTGGTACAGCCTATGCAATCTTCATTTATTGAATAGGTTATGAGGTTCTTGCATTTGCCGGTGGGACATGATCCATCAATATGTGCCAGGTACTCTTCGCGGAAATACCTGAGTGTTGAAAGGACAGGGTTTGGCGCTGTTTTACCGAGTCCGCACAGGCTTCCAGCCTGGGTGCTTTTTCCAAGCTCCTCAAGCAGGTCAATGTCGCCATGAGTTCCTTTTCCGGAGCATATCTTATCGAGGATCTCCAGCATCCTGGTTGTGCCAATCCTGCAGAAAGTACACCTGCCGCATGACTGGTTCTGGGTGAACGATAAAAAGTACCGTGCAATATCGACCATGCAGTCGGTATCATCGAGAATAATAAGTCCTCCTGATCCCATCATCGCACCTGCATCTTTCAACGAAGTAAAGTCAATAGAAATATCGGCCATTGATGCAGGGATACAGCCTCCGGAAGGCCCGCCTATCTGGATAGCCTTGAATTTATGCCCGTTAGGAATTCCACCTCCTATTTCTTCAACTATCTGGCGGATCGAGATGCCCATCGGGACTTCGATCAGCCCCCCCCTGTTTATTTTTCCGGCAAGGGCAAAAACCTTGGTCCCCTTACTGCTCTCGGTACCTATTGCACTGAATTCCTTGTCTCCGTGACGGATTATCCAGGAGACCATTGATAGAGTTTCAACGTTATTTATAAGTGTGGGCTTTCCCCAGAGGCCTTTTTCAGCAGGATAGGGAGGTCGCATTGTTGGCAATCCGCGTTTTCCCTCTATTGAGGCGATAAGAGCAGTCTCTTCGCCGCAAACAAAGGCTCCTGCTCCTTCAAAAATCTTTATTTCGAAATCAAACTGAGTATTCATTATGCCCTTACCGAGCAGTCCTTCCTTTTCACAGATGGTAATTGCCTCCCGGATGCGCTTCACAGCCAGGGGATATTCGGCACGTATATAGAAGATTCCCTTACCTGCTCCGGTGGCATAGGCTGCAATCATCATGCCTTCTATAACACGGTAAGGATAGGATTCGAGGAGCATCCTGTCCATAAATGCGCCAGGATCGCCTTCATCTCCATTACAGATTACATATTTAGTATCGGACTGAGCCTGTTTCACGAGTCTCCATTTCACCCCCGAAGGGAAACCTGCCCCGCCCCTGCCCCTCAGGCCGCTGTTGACTATAATTGCAATTAATTCGTCGCGGTCAAGTTCCTGCAGGCATTTTTCAAGTGCTGTGAATCCTCCTTTTGACCGGTATTCATCAAGGTCACCCGGCTTAAGCTCCCCGCGGAATTCCGTTGCAATGCTGAGTTGGGGAAGGAGAAATTCCGAAACGGGTGTTTCCTTACTCTCCGGGTTGTAATACGTAAGCGATCTGGGTATCTCCCTGTTAACTATAGTGTCAAAAAAATTATAAATGCCTGCTTTTGTCCTGTCAGCGACATTTTTTGGTTTGAAATGATGCTTGATAACCTCCCTTACTTCTTCAGGCTTGATTTTGGCATAAATAGCGGGAATTTCTCCATCCTTATGTATCTCAAGAATCGGCACCTGGTTGCATATTCCCACACAACCTACCTGTTTAACAAGCACATTTATGTTACTATGGCTGAGTGCTTCCTCAAGGGCTGCTTTGACCGCCTGACTGCCGCTTGCCACACAACAGGATCCCAGTCCGATCCGGACCTCTCCCTGAAGTGCTTTTCCGCTTGATTCAAAATGCGATGAAGCTGCAGCAGGATTCTCCAGACGTTTAAGAAAGTCTTGCAATATGCCTTCAGCCTGTTCAATACCCACATGTCCGTAAGTAACCTCGTCAATCTGAACTACAGGTGCAAGAGTACAGCAACCAAGGCATGCGACCTTTTCGAGTGTAAAAAGCATCTTATCGTCTGTATCCTCATTCTCCTTCAGTTTAAGCGCCCGCCTGAAGGAATCGTAAACAAGCGTTGCTCCCTTTACATGGCATGCCGTCCCTATACAAACCCTGACAATATGCTCTCCCACAGGCTTAAGTCTGAACTGAGAGTAAAAGGTTGAAATTCCATGAATATTGCCCGGCTTGATTTCAGTTATTTCACATACCCGTTTAAGAGCCTCTACGGGAAGATAATTAAACTCCTTTTGAATAGCCTGAAGAACAGGGATGACCATATCGGGCGTAGTGCCCGTCTCCTGAACCAGCTTATCAACCTTATCAATTAAGTTTTCCGTCATTTGCCAATGCAATAAAGATTACTCTCTCCCCTGATGTAAATCCTTCCATTAGTAAAGGCAGGAGTACATGCAGACTCTTCTCCCAGGGCAGGTTCTCCGAGAACCTTATATTCCCTGTCGGCTTTGATAATATGCATAACACCCGAACGATCGAGCATATATACCTTCCCTTCAACAATCATAGGAGAGGAGAAGATGCTGTTGCCGAGTTCCGTTTCCCAGTATTTCTCACCGGTAACGGCATCATTGCAAACAACTGTTCCATAACTTGCCGTCAGGAATAGATACTTTTCATCAGCCGCAGGACTTGGAATCTCCGAAAGGATATTATTATTCTCCCATAAAATGGATGGGCCGCCGTCGATTTTGACTGCAGAAAGTTTCGAATATTCATTTACCGAAAAAACTATTCCGTTTGAAAAGGCGAGTGAGGGCCCGACTTCACCGGCTATGCAATCAATCTTCCAAAGTTCCTGTCCGTTTGCCGGATTATAGGAGGCTACATATGGCTCAGCGACAAGAATGAGTTCATCCCTCTTCCCGGTATTGACCAGGATGGGTGAAGACCATGAGACCTTTACAGGGCGGTCGGTACTCCACACTGTGGCCCCGGTTTTAGCCGATAAAGCCATTACCCTGGGGGAAACTTTCTGATCATACTGAACTATAATGTTTCCTTTGTAATACAACAATGAAGAAGAATGGCCATAATGGTTTTCGGGAAGGCCAAAGTCCCTTTCCCAGATTTTCTTCCCGTTCATGTCAATTGCTGCAATTTCGCCTGAAGAAAATATTGCATAAACAGCATTTCCATCAGTTACTGCTGTTGGAGCTGAATAGCCTGTATCTTCCGAAATAGCAGGTTTTTTGGTTCCTGATCCCACATTTGCAGTCCAAAGCAACTGCCCGGAGTTTCGATCGAAGCAATAGACCTCGCGGCTTTCGGTATTCGCCCCGGTTAAGAAAACCTTATCTCCCCATACAATGGGCGAATTGTAACCGGGCAGCGGCACCTGGGTCTTCCAGAGTACATTTGTTCCCGCCTTTCCATCCCAGCTAACAGGTATTCCCTTCTTAGATGCGGTTCCCGCAACTCCCCTGAAGTTAGGATAATTGTCGGTACTTACGGTCACAGAAGAAACAACAGCCGAGGTATCAGGGACTTCACTAATTGAGACTGTTCCGCTTATTGTATCGGTTAAGTTTGATACTTCAGGAATTGCGGCAGGCGTTTCAGAGACTATTTCAGTCCCCTTACTTAGTTTGTAGAAGTTATCTGAAAGCTCATTTGAAGCCAAAACAGCGAAAACAACGGCTATGAGCAATAAGGCGCTTCCCCCGATGACTATCCAGTTCCGGGCTTTACGACGCTGCATATGCAACTCGTCCTCATTTTCCTCAGAAACTATTGGATTAACCTTCTTCCTGTACTCGATTATCTGAAGGGAGAGAACGATAAGGGCAACCGCAGCAAGCAGAAAGTAACCACCGGTGCGGATCTGCCATTGGCTTGTAAAATATGCCTTGCGCGACAGGAGGTCAAGCGTCCTGATCTGTTTTCGAAGGACAGAATCGGCAGGATTTTCGTAGAGTCTTCCCACAAGGCTGTTGATTACAGTCATGTTTACCGGATCAGCCTTCTTGGTCTGAACGTAGTTTGCAACGAGCAGTACACAAATCAGTACTGCAAAGATACCTGATGCCCATGCAACCCGGTTCCAGAGCTGATCACTGCCCCAACGACTATTCTTATTAATTGATAACATTACTCTTATATGTTAACTTTCAAATCTTACTATAATTATCAGATTTCAGGGATTCTCCAACCCAACAGGTACAGGGACAACTTCCGTTTCAACGGTATCACCTTCCTTAACCGGGCAATACTCAACACACCTTGCGCAACTCAGGCATAAGCCCTTATTGGCGGTATAATCGTTCTTGTATCTGTAAATTGTAAGCCTGGCCAGGGTCATTCCGAACACCAGTCCGATGAATCCGCCCAGTATCCAACTGCCTATCCGGAATTTTTCCAAAATGGCTGCTGCTTCTGAATATAAGGCTTCATTCGATACACCTGATGATCTGAAGGTAGTTACTTCAATTGGCGGGGTTACATTACTTTCTGTTTTTTCAAGCAACATTATTTCTTTGGCAAGCCTTACCTTGAAGTTGACCAGCGCAAGGCTATCATGATACTTTGAAGCTGTCCATCCTAAGAGAACCACAAGAGCGGGAGTGATAAACCAGTAGACGATAAGTCTTTTAACAAGCTCCCTGTTATCGTTCTTAACTTCAAGGCCTGTAGGCTTGTCGATTGCATCATAAGGACAGGAGTTCTCGCATAACCTGCAATTTATACAGGCCGAGGGAGCGATTGAGAGATGCCTTCGTGAAACCCTGCTCACAAGGTTCAGAAGCACTCCATAGGGGCAGAAAAACCTGCAATAGGGCCTGGCAATAAAGATACCTGTTACAAGCAAAATTCCTCCTATTGCAAACATCATTGACGAGGCGTTATGCCTGAAAAAACCAACAAAAGGATCATAACGGCAGATGATAAAATCTGTCGCCGTTGCTGAATAGAGAATTGCTAGACCAAGGTAAATAAAGGGAATCAGTCCGAAAAGATACCTTATCCATGGCTTCAGGCTGATAGGACGAAATGCAAACAGATCCTGAATTGCACCGAGGGGGCAAACTCCTGCACAGAATGTACGGCCGAAAAAGAGGGTAAATCCCAATGGAATTATGAAAAAGGCTATTGCAGTAAGGGGAATAGTGTATCCCGGATTGAAAATAGCCATTGTGATATTCTGAACCGAACCTACAGGGCAGATACAACCATTCCTGTAAAAGCCAAAATAGAGCAGGGAAAAGACTGAGATCCAGAATACTCCCTTTCGCGAACGTTTTTTCAGAACCATCCAGGTGACCAGCGACATAATCAGAATGAACAGACCCAAATCGAGAAACTCAAAAACAGCAGGCTGGATCTTTGAAACCTGTACCGCAGGGGTTTTATATCCGCTGTCGAATTCAGGTTTCGGGAAACGCTGGATTGAAAAGGCGTTGAAAGTAAGCAACGAAATAACCAAAGCCAGTATTATAATCTGCAACCTGTTCTTCATGGCTATTCTTCTGTGTTTAAAAAACATCCTGTCATCCCTTATCCTTTACTTTTTTTACTTTCAAATCCCTTTAAAATGTAGGGACTATCACGATCGACCCTTGAAAATGCCTGTGATGGGCAGGTCCTGGCAATAGCGCACTGGTTACAATTCAGACACTGATCCTGCTGGATCTGAAGCTGCAGCGAACCGTTGCCGAATGCTCCGCAGTTCTTTACACATTTGCCGCATCCGTTGCAAAGCTCCTCAGTAATTTTATACTCAAAATATGGCTCTTCAATAAAATGTCGTGATATAGCGCCGGTAGGACACAGCCTGTTTTCGGCTGCAGTATTAAGATCCTTGGGATTTGAACGCAGGTACCCGCTGCACAGGTCGCAATAACCACACATATCAGTAACATGAATGCATTTTACCGCTGATACCTGTTTCACACAAGATATAGCGCAGTTGCCGCATTGTACACATTTCGAAGTATCGAGCTGCCATAAGGTCTTTCCTTCAACCGATCGGGTTGTCAGCCCAATTGCAATTGCTCCAAGCCCGGCTCCGATACCAAGCCTGAGGCTGGTATTTATGAATTCCCTTCTTTTAAATTTCCTTGTGTTATCCATATTACAAATGTTTAACGGTCCTTTTTTCTAAATATGTTGATCTGAGAGTAGGCATCCAGGACATAAACAAAACCATCACTACCTGCAGCCAAATCCTTTACTAAATTGCCATTCAGCTGAAGATCAGTATTGCCCTTAAAGCTTCCCGCTCCTGCAATAAAACAGAGGAAACGCCCGGTAGGATCGAAAACCTTTATTTTATCAACGCCCTTTTCATAGGTAACAAAATTACCATCGGGCAATATTGCGAAATGGGCAGGATTGCAGCAACCTGTGAAACCACTGTTTTCTGAGGTTGCAATCCCCCACCCTGCTTCATAGTGTCCGGCAATAGTATAGTTCTCCAGTCTCAAACGGCCCGGATTTACTGCCCAGAGGTCATTAAAATCACCAAATGAAATATCGAAATAGAGACTTGGTATTATGAAGCCGGGCGCTCCGGTAAGTGTGTCCTTTTTCCCGATTTCCTGTGCAAGCCGACCGTCAGATGAGTACTTGAGGATCAATTTACTGACTGCGTCAGCGGCATAAATATAATCTTTGTTGACTGCAATTGAGGTTATTAATCCCTCTTTATTAAATGGTTTCCAGAGAGCCTTTTTTTCGCCTGCGGAAGTATAACAGGCTATCCCTGATCCGAACCCCAGGTAAATTTCATTACTGCCTGTTGCAATACATGACGTGACTGAATCAACAGCAAATTCCCCGGATTTTTTGCCTGACTGATCAAAAATAAGTACCTGCCTGTTGCCACAGACGAATATCCTGTTATTCTCATCCACGGTGATTCCGGTAAGACCTTTAACGCCTGTCTCTATTGTTCTTGTTCTTGTGTATCCCAATAATGCCACATCGATCTGTTTCATCGAAACAAGATCATCACCACAGCAGGATGCATTAGTCAGGGCGGCAGGTTTTTGGAAAAGATCGCGTGCTATAAGGAAAACTGCCAGAAGAAGCAAAAGAACAGAGAAGACGATTGTAATTTTTTGTCTCATGTCATCGTATTATTTTACTTTCAAATCTACACAAACCATCTGTTTCGAGTCGCGTAATACAAGCATTCCGTCAGCAATAGCCAGAGGTCCCCAGGAATCCTGTCCGTCAATGATTTTTGCCTTGCTGAGTACTTCAAACTTCGAAGTGCTGAACCGGGCAATAGTCAAATCTCCTTCATCGCTCAGTATAAAGAATTTATTGTCAGCAAGTATGTAAGGACCAAGGCCAAAACGATCGGTTGTGCTGCTGGTCCATAAAATATTCTTAAAATTATCTGGTTTGCAGCAAACAAACTCATTTCGTGTTGTTCCGGCATCCTTTGGCTGAATGTTAAAAACATAGCCGTTAACAAAGATAGGCGTTTGCTGTTCCGAAGCCATCCCCTCTGCAGGTTTATAGATCTGGATCGTTTGTGCTGAATAACTTTCGCCATTCCTTGTCACCTGGTACAATGCACTCCCGGCTCCATAGCCTGCAGTAACGAATATCCTGTTACTTCCGACTTTCACCGGAGAAGGAGCAATAACCGATGGACTGAAGTCTTTAACCTTCCAAAGGAGTTTACCTGTATCATTACCTTCGGCCGATACTCCGAAAAGTCCGCCCAGGGCATTATAAACATACATCTTCTTTCCCTCGATTGTCATAGGAACAACAGAAGAATGAGACATTTTCAGGCTGTCGGGGTTTGGTGTCTTCCAGAGCACCTTTCCTGTAGCGCAATCAACGCCCATCATCAGTGCCGCCCCTCCGGTGGCAATAATTGCAACATTATTGTCGATAATGGGGCACTGACCCGTATACCAGAGCGGAACGGTTGCTTTAAAGTCCCTTACAGGATCTATTCCCCAGATCAGGTCTCCGGTAACGGAATTACAGCACATTACATGACAGCGGGGCCCGATAGTCACAACATATTTTTCATTAACAGCGGGAATGGTCCGTGACATTCCGTGGTTTCGCTTCAGCACAACCGAATAAGAGCGGCGCCAAAGCTCGGTTCCGTCTGTCAGGGAATAGCAGTGTAAAACATCAGCTTTTTTACGTTCATCATAATCCATCACGTAAACCCTGCCATTATAAATTGCTGCGGCGGCATGGCCTTCTCCAAGATCCTTTTTCCAAAGAATCACGGGACCTGTTTCGGGGAAATGGTCGATAAGTTTGATTTTCTCCCTGCTTATATTGTCATAACCGGGCCCTCTGAACTGGGGCCAGTTTCCGGTTAGTGAAGTTGTGAAGGCAGGAACATAGGAAATGAACTTTTCTCCGATCACAACTGAATCTTCCGAGGATGCTGATCGGGCCGGACGGTTATCCAATCCGGGCACACCCTCACTGAAACTCTTTACAGGATTGTAAAAGAGCCAGAAAAACAAGAAACAACAACCAATGAAGATAGTTACCGGGATAATATTTTGCTCTAACTTCTGCTTCATTTGTTGGTGTCAGAATTAATTGTCAGGATTAATTAGCCTTAATATTATAAGCCATCAGGGCAGATGTGTGCCTTATATAAAGAATACCGTTATGAATAAGAGGGTGCGCCCAGAAAGGTCCGGCTTTGCCCTGAGTTACTTTAAAGCTGCTGATGAGATCAAATTTTTCAGGATTGGCATTCAGAAGACCTACCATCCCGTTTTTTTCATCGTAAATATAAAGCATTCCATCAGCAGAAATTATCGATCCTTTGTTGTTCCAATGCTCCTGCCACATTTTCTTCCCTGTATTCCATTCGATGCAGCACCAGTCACCATTTCCGTTATTCAGCCAGTTCGAGCCGTAAATATAACCATTTATGAGCACTACTCCACCATGGTGATCATCAAGGGTTGGATCGGTCCAAACAACACTTGCACTCTTTCCATCCTCTCCGATTTTGATCATCATACCACCCGTGTCGTAGCCTCCGGTTACATACACCATACCATCTTTATATAAAGGAGTGGTACACTTTATAAGATCCCACCTCTGCATATTCGGATCACTTGACAGTTCATTGGTTACCTGCCATAGAATTTCACCATTTGAAGCATCTACTGCAAAAACATGATCCATTGAAACGTTAACTATTACTTTCTTCCCTGCAAAATTGATTAAGATTGGTGATACATAACCCGGTTTATCATCAATACTTACTGACTTCCAGACTATATTTCCGGATGTCTTATCAAGGGCGATTGTCATCGTCTCGGGTCCTCCGGGAGAATAATAGATTTTGTTGCCATCGATAAGAACCGATTCTGCTATTCCCCAATTACCGTAAGTACCCTTATTTAATTCACTGGCCTTATATGACCATATTATTTTCCCGGTTACTCCGTCAATACATGCAAGGTCGCCGAATCCGCTGGTTGTATAAACTTTATTGCCTTCAACTACGGGGGTAGCCCTGCTTTCAGGATAGGATTGGTTCCAGGCACGGCCCATCACGGTTTTCCATAAGGTCTTTCCGTTCATGTCAAGAGCAAACAGGATATCGTCGGAGCCTTCGGTTCCGGTAATGTAAATTGAATTGTTTCCAAACGAAACAGAGGAATTGCCTTTGGAGAGTTCGAGATTCGACCAGAGCAAAACAGGCCCAGCCTCGGGCCAGGATTTAAGAAGTCCTTTTTCAGATGATACACCTGTGCGATTTTCAGGTCTCCAGTCACTTATCCCCTGGGCATTTAAAAGGATTGGAAGCGACAGTATAAAAATTATTGTCAGAGTCTTAAGTTTCATTTAATACTGGTTTTTTAATTGTGACTAATCTTAGTATTCAAAATTTAAAGCTATTCTGATTTGGGTTGCAAAATAATCATATTTTTTTCATCCAATCTGCTTCCCCATGATTCATTAACAATCATTAATCTTTCATTCCCGTCAGAGCAAGTAATTTATATGTAAAACAAAATAACTAATATGAATTAATATTATTAGAAGATGCAGGCGTCAAAAGGAAAAAACAAGGTTTCATAACGAAAAATAAATTAATGGCGTTTAGTTAAGGAATATTATTACCAAACATGAAAAGAATATTTTACCACAGGGACCACTCTACTATTCTTGTGTTTTTACCCCCCAACCCCCCAAGGGGGGATTTAAGAACACCCCCCCTGGGTGGCAGGGGGGTAGAATGTGGGAGTAAGAAACTGATTACCCGGGCTTAACTAAACGACATTGAAAAATAAATTAATAATTTTATTGGAATACAGGTGTCAAAACAGCTGTATTGAGTACTGGATTAATCACATAAAAGTTTAATTGACAGTTTAATTGACAGCTAAATTATCTAAATTTTCATTTGATTAAAACGTCATGTTAAAAAACTGTACTTTTGCCGATATGTTAAAAAGTATTTTCATAGCTTTTCTCCTTTTGTTGCATCTTTATGTCGGAAGTTCGCAGGGAACCAGTAAAAATCAGGATGATTTCCCCTCCGGTATCCCGGCTTTGTTTTTATTTCCCCAGACTGCATTCAATAATGAATATCCTTCAATAAAGCTGCTTCAAACGGCCCTGGCCGGATATGAAATACTTATAAAAGAGCATTCCGTTAGTCGCCCCGGGATAATAACTATAATTGATTTCAGTCTTCCTTCAGACAGGGAGAGGCTCTGGGTCCTTGATCTCAACAATGGCAGGATGCTGTTTCACTGCCTTGTTTCTCACGGTCGTAATTCAGGCGAATTGATGGCTGAGAGTTTTTCTAACCAACCGGGTTCAAACTCAAGCAGCCCTGGTTTTTATGCTACCGCTGAAACATATATCGGCAAACATGGCTTATCGCTGGCGCTTGACGGTCTGGAAACCGGTATCAATGACAAGGCCAGGGAAAGGGCAATTGTCATCCATGGAGCTGATTATGTCTCAACTGATTTCATAAAGAATTATGGAAGACTTGGCCGAAGTCTTGGCTGTCCTGCTGTCCCTGTTTCATTGAGTAAGGAGATTATTGAGACAATTAAAGGCGGATCATGCTTGTTTATTTATGTCCCAAATGCAAGTTATACTTCTAATTCTCAGATAATAAACAAAATAAATTCAGTACAAAAAGGATAATCTGCCTTATTATTTCTGAATCCTCTGCCCCGGGATGTTTTGTTTACCGGGTCAGTAGGTATTCTGTCCTTTGAATATTCTGGCATTTCCAACCGTTGCAATATGGCCCTGCCAGGTCAGGTTTCCGGGGCCCAATCCCCGAATAGTGGCAGTTGCATAATTGTCAGAGGAAACATTCATTGTGACGTCATAAATCCCAAGATTTGTCATCAGGTTGAATCTTACCCTGTGTGTCAGTTTTTTAATATTCTTATCCTTTTCCCAGCTGCCAATACTTCCTTCGGCAGTAACTCCGCCCACTCCGTTAGATCCAAACATTGAATTCGAACCTGTTTGCAGAACTCCCCTTGATTCATTAACCTTAATAAAATTCACAGTACTTAAAACGGAGATCCTCTGCCCGTACTTATCTATAAGAAAATCCGCCTTAAGAACGAAACTTTTTGCCTGAATAAGTGAATCCAGTATATAAAAGTTGGCTGTCATTATTGCGTTCCTCGCCGCCTTCTTTTCCAGTTTAGTCAGCTTATTTCCCTGGGCATTTATTGAAGGGGTAACAAGCAGAATAGCAAGAAAAGAAAAGAGCCACGCAGTATTTATTTTAATTGTTTTCATAATCAAATAATTTTATTTATAAATACATTACAAATAATGTACCACGCATGAAGCCAGACGCCTCTAATTGGACATTTAACACAATATTAATAAAAAAGGGCTGATGAAAGAAGATTTTCTCATCAGCCCCGATATTCATTTGACTGGCAATACTGGTTCAAAAAAATCAGATATTATTTGATTCGAATTGTTCTATCGGATCTTTAGCCACATCTGGCACACTAATATAAACCACTGTATTTGAGTTTCCGATATCAAGGCCCACATAAGCCGTGTTTTCCCTGTTGCTAAAGTCACCGCTATTCTTAGAATTAGCCATCGACTGAAGGCAGTATCCTCTTCCGGCACACAGATAAGGTTCAGGATAGACAATAACATCGAGGAATGAACCGAATTCATTTTTAAACAAGTCAACAAGTTCCGGATACATTGCTCCGCCACCTACCAGATACATCCTGTCGGTATTTGTATAATCTTCATCGGTAATTTTGCGTCGGATGGCAGGAGAAACAACCTCGCTATAATAGCTGGCTATAGCATTTAGGCGCAAATCTTTAAGATTTACCCTTTTACGGTCGAGAACTATTAAGCCTCTCTGGAAAGCTCTCTCAAGCTGGTGTTCAGTGATCAGGTTAAGATAATAATCCTTTTTCAGCTCATTTTCAACAATATTAACGGCATAATGCAATCCTTTGGTACTATGTGTTGTACGCTGAACTATTCCTTTTGGCATCGATTGAGCAATCTCGAAGGTTCCGTAACCAAGACAAGCGATGAAGAAATTATTCTTTTCCTGGCTCACACCGTCGCGAATAGCCTTAACACAGCCATCTACTTCCGACATAATCTCAACGCTGTCGACCTGGAAAGCAGCCTTTTCAATCCTGTTACCTCCGAAGGTACGGGCATCAAAGCTTACTTCGAATCGGTTCAACAAATATTTCTCGGCTTCTTTCCTGTACGACTGGTAGGTCGTGAAGGGGAATCCTGTGGTTACAATAAGTCTTGAGTATCTGCCCATGGAAGCTACCAGAAGTCCTGTAGCTGCCATAAGCTGGTAATCAATTTCTGTTACTGATGAGTTAATAAGCTTATGAGGCGAATCACCCTCTCTTAAAGCCAGATTTCCAACAAGATAATCCTTGTCATTAAAATCCATGATTTTGATACCATCAACAAAGTTCTCAGCTACTTTGTGAAATTCAGTTGAGTTTTCCTCAAATACACTAGGGATTACAAAGGATCGTTCCATTTTTTTCGCATTAACAGTTTTATTTATGAAAAAGAGGCTATTTATAAAAAAGAGGCATTTTTACTTTATATGTGTTATTTCATCAGGTATCGATACAGGAACGCCTGCATTTATACTTTTATTTAAAGGAATGTTGCGCCGTTCCTGTTCAATCACTCTTCCAATAACTCTTTTTCCGCTAACGAAACACCCATGATGAAACTCAGCTTCAACAGCATTGAGAGCACCCGAGAAGAATGATTCGGAAAAAAAGACTGCTCTCCCCGCAATCCGTGCAGAACCCTGAAGATTACCCTCAACTAAAAGGTCGGTCGCAGCTATCTCACCCGAAACCCTGGCATCTTTTGTTATTGTAAGTCGTCCCGAAACATTTAGTTTTCCGGAGTATGTTCCCGTAACATAAAGGTTTCCTGAAAAGCTCAAATCCCCTCTGCCTGAAGTAATTGAATCAGTATTATTAGGATGATTTGCAGAAACATAATCCTCTGAATACTTTTCTGTTTTCATATTTTCTAATTTA
>CAIMVD010000309.1 GCA_903844815.1 uncultured Bacteroidota bacterium
AACTGTTTTATATAGTCTCATGTCGGAACGGGTTATTTTGTGACACGATTTTTTTAATTTTTTTATTAATTATTTTTCATTTTTTTAAGTAATTTTAAATCAGTTCTTTATAGCAATTCAATTTCCTAATGATAACTTTGGTTGATTTTTATCTTTACCAATGACACAATACGAATTATATCCTTAACCAGGTCCCCCTAATGTATTGATTATGAAATATCCGGTTCTTGGCTTGCTTTTAGGTTTGCTGTTTATGAACGGATTTATCCTATTTGCTTCCGGCAATGATCTTAGTGTAAACTCTCCTGGTGTACCAGAAGGAGGGATGATCGAAACAAGGTTCCTCGATGAAAAGGACGAAGAATTGAAAAGGCTCAATCAATCATTGCAGTCACTTCTTTCCAAAAGATTAATTGACAGCAGCAGACCCGTTGCCGGCAATATTTTACATCTGATTGATCAGGGTAAGAACTATGATTCCCGGGTGCTTTCTGACTCATATTATCTTACGGGTGTTTTTTACCTGCTTGAGGAGGATTATTCTAAATCAATCAGATTTTTAGATCTGTTTGTTATCTTAAAGGAAAAAAGACAGGAGTCCGATGAATCAATGTCCAAAGCACTCTTCAACATTGGACTGGCAAATTTCGAACTAGGAAATTTCTATAATAGTAAGGATTATTCTATTAGGGCCCTGGAACTGGAGAAAAACTTTTTCGGAGAGTCTAGCCCGAAATTAATTACTGCATATGCCAGCATTATTATTTCCTGTATTGAGCTTCAGGAATATGAAATGGCAATAAATTATTCAAATATTGCATTATCAATATCGGATAATAATCCTGGTTCGACTGCTGATAATCTACTTGCGGATCTTTATTATAACCTTGGGGTTTGTTTCTGCAGGCTTGTTGATTTCTCCAATGCTAAAATTTATCTGGATAAATCAGAATCCATTTATATCAAAAGCAAACTGGCCATTGGAAGCAACTATTATAACCTGTTGAATAGTCAGGCCGTTACCTATGGTGCATTGGGCCTCACCGAAGACTCATACAAGTATTATGAAAAGGGAATTTCACTGGCGGTTTCGGCTAACTTTCCGGAAGCATATAATCTCGTGAACAGTTATGCTCTGGATCTGGGCCAGAATGGCAGACTAAACAAAGGGGAATCACTTCTGGTTAATGCCCTTCAAATGGCCAGAACCGATCAGGGACCAAACTCCCATACTTACATTGAGGTTCTGAAAAACTATGCGGATTATTTAAGGGAATTTAAGATCGACAATAAGAAATCTCTTGGGTTGTATGAAAAATGCATCGAATATCTGGATCAAAATCCTCATGATTTTTTATTGAAAGCCCCCGTAGGGATAGGATATGCCCTATCACTTAATGAAGCAGGTGATCATATTAAGGCTCTATCAATAATTCAGTCACTTCTTTTTTCCGGATCTGGAGAAGACAATTTTACTGAAATAAATAATTCCTGGGGCAAATATGATAATCCTGAACTTGCAAATATCAAGCCTGATAAGAAATCGCTGAATATACTGAGAACCAAATATGTAATATTACAGGCTATTTGCAGGGTTTCGACAGGCCTGGAAATCTATGCGGCAATCTCAAATACTTCAGAATTAATTGTTTCACTTATCGAAAAAGTCAGGTTGAATATAGGTCAGGAGGAAAGCCGGCTGATTCTTGGAGATCGCTACAGGGACTCTTATTTTAATGCAATACGAGATCTGAATCTTCTCTTCTCCGTAACTTCGGATGAGATTTACCTGGAGAAGGCCTTCATCTATTCCGAGAAAAGCAAAGTTGCCGGATTGCTGACTTCGGCAAGAGAAATGAATGCAGGATCTTTAAATATCCCCTCCGCTATTGGTGAAATGGAGAAAAAGCTTCAACGGGAAATGAATCTTCTCGAGGCACACATAAATGAAGAAGGTTACAATATTGAAATTGATACAGTTTTACTTCGAAAATGGAAAGAAGACCTTTTTGAGGCCAGCAGGAAAAGAGATTCACTTGTTCATGTTTTCGAAAAGCGATACCCCGGATATTATGCTTTAAAATACAATACAAATGTTGCTGGCCTTAAGGACATTCCCGGAATTATCGGACGAGATGGAAATTATATCAATTACCTTGCTTCCGATTCAATGCTATATATTTTTGTGGCAAACAGAAAAAACCTTAAACTTCTTTCTGTGCCTGTGGATTCGGCATTTTTTAACAAAATAAGACAATTCAGGAATTTATTGTCGATGCCAGAGCCCTCAGATAATGCAAGAGTGCTCTTTAATAAATACCAGTCAGTTGGATATGAGTTGTATAATATACTTATTGAGCCAGCGTGTGAATATCTTATTTCCGACAGGATAATAATATCACCCGATAATATTCTTTCTTATCTTCCTTTTGAAGCACTTCCTGCATCTTTATTTAAAGGTGAGGGTATTATGTTTCGGGAAATAGATTTCCTTTTGAATAAATTTGATATTTCATATGCTTATTCTGCGACTTTTATGGCGGAGTCCGCAAAGGGGAGTTTCAGTTCGGGATCCGGAAACAGTACGATTGCCTTTGCTCCGGTATACACGAGAACAATTGATATTCATGATATCATTGCACAACAGAATTCTGCTTCATTCAAACTGGCTGACCTTCCTTTTGCCCGACAAGAGGCAGAATATGTGTCACACCTGACAGGAGGTAAATTACTTGAAGGTGAGAAAGCAAAAGAATCGGTCTTTAAAAAAGAAGCTGGCAGGTATGATATAATACATCTGGCAATGCATACAATGGTAAATGACAGGGACCCGATGCAATCTACCCTGATATTCAGTCCCGAGTCCGCTGATTCCTCTTCTGATGACAGGTATCTTAAAACATATGAAGTATATGGAATACCATTGAAAGCCAAAATGGTTGTTCTCAGTTCCTGTAATACAGGATCAGGACTACTCTCTTCCGGAGAAGGGATTCTGAGTATGGCCAGAGGCTTCATTTATTCCGGCAGTAAATCCGTTGTAATGTCTATGTGGGAAATAGATGACAGGTCCGGTACTGAAATTGTGAAAATGTTCTATAGAAACCTAAAAAACGGTGATTCCAAAAGCAGGGCATTAAGGAAAGCCAGGATCGAGTACCTTAAGAAAGCTGATCAGTTAAGATCACATCCTTACTTTTGGTCAGCCCTTGTTGTTTATGGTGATAATTCCCCGCTCTTTAATTTACGAAAACAATTGGTTATTTCATTATCCGTTAGCGTATTTGCTTGTATACTTTTGATTTACTATTTCATGAAACGTAAATAATCCTGATATTCACGGTCCTCTTTTACAAGATCAATCAGGGCTTCTTTTGAAAGATATTTTTTCCTTCTTGCATAAACTTCATTTTTGAGTCCCATTCTTTCAGCAATTTCCTGATAGGAACATCCCTGAGAAAACAAATTAAGAATTTCCTGTTCATCAGGTTTAAGTTTCAGAAAAGCCTTGTTTACAATACTTTCAAGAAGAATTGAATGATCTTCTTCAGACTCATCTTCATCAGAAAGGTCAAAAACCAATTCAGTATTTCTTTGTTTCTTCCTAAGCTGAGCTTGCCATACATTCCTTGCGATGCCGTAAAAATAGCCTTTAAGGTCAGTTGTCAGATCAAGCTGATTTTCTGTAATTTGCTTAAATAAGATAATTATTGTGTCCTGAAAAACATCCGAAACGTCATCAACAGAACCGCTATTCTTTAGAACATAATTTTTAATTGATTGCAAGTAATTATCATACAGCCAGTTAAGAATTTTGTCGTCCTGTTTGCGTACTCCCTCTATTATGTCTTTATCTAAAATCTTTCTAAACAATTGATTTGTTTTTTGAAATCAGTGATCAAATATAGTATTTCCCTAAACTAAATTTAGAATATTGATGATCAGTATTTGTTTTTGCTAAACAGTGTAAAAATGAGAATAATATACTTTAACAAACATACAATTCAGGATTGTTTTAACAGCGGAATCAAAAAGGGAACTGGATGATAAATTACCTAAAACCCTTTTTGTCGCTAATAAATCTAAAAATCTAAATTTTATATGAATCTTTTAAAGTAGTTTTAAAATATAAATATCTTTAGAAGATTAAATCAGAAATTCCCCGGTAAATCTAATGTCGTTTCCTTTTGTTCAACAGCCGGATGCAATGGATTGCGGACCTGCCTGCCTGAAAATGGTGGCACAATTTCACAAAATTAACGTTTCGTTTGAGACGTTAAGGAAAAAGTGCTTTATCACCCGGGAAGGGGTTTCATTTCTGGGTCTTTCTGAGGCTGCTGATTCACTGGGATTCAGGACGATGGGTGTAAGGATCTCCCTTGAAATGCTTCTGGCTAAAGTCCCTTTACCCTGTATAATCCATTGGCGACAAAGACATTTTGTGGTTGTTTATAAAATTGAGAAAAATAAAATCTGGGCTGCTGATCCTGCATTTGGCCTTGTAAAATATTCAATCACGGAATTTACTTCCAATTGGGCTTCATCCAGTGAGGAAGGAAAACCTTCCGGGTTGGTACTTATACTTGAACCAACACCTGAACTGCAAGACAAAATAAATGAACCTGATAAGACTAACGGATTTAAATTTCTTTTCAGATATTTTGCACTCTACAGGCGATACTCTTTTCAACTGATACTTGGCCTGGTAATAGGAAGCTGCATACAGCTCGTTATTCCTTTCCTTACTCAGGCTATCATTGATATTGGTCTGAATAATAATGATATTAGTTTTATTTACCTAATCCTTTTTGCTCAGATCGCCCTTGTTACCGGGAGGATGTTCGTTGAATTTATCCGAGGCTGGTTGCTGCTTCATATCGGATCGAGAGTAAATGTTTCCATAATTTCCGGATTCTTACAGAAACTAATGTCCTTGCCTGTTGCTTTTTTTGATACAAAGCTCACTGGTGACATCCTTCAGCGAATTGAAGATAACAACAGGATTGAAGAATTTCTGACTTCTGCAAGCCTGAGCATAATCTTCTCTTTTTTTAACCTGCTAATATTCGGGATTGTGCTGGCTGTTTTCAGCTTAAAAATTCTTCTGATGTTTCTCACTGGATCTGTTTTATATATCATCTGGGTTTCTCTGTTTATGAAGTCCCGATCGACTATTGATCATCAGAGGTTCAGGAAAATGTCAGCTTCCGGATCCAAATTAATTAGTATTGTAAACGGCATGCAGGAAATCAAACTTACGCAAAGTGAGTTGAGCATGCGATGGGACTGGGAAAAGCTGCAGGCCTCCATTTTCGCCTTAAAGGTAAAGGGAATGAGCATATTGCAGTATCAGTCAGCGGGTGCAACCCTGATTAATGAGCTTACCAATATAGTCATTACAATTATCTCTGCCACAGCTGTCCTGAAAGGAGATATGACACTTGGTATGATGCTGGCGGTCCAGTTTATTATAGGCCAGTTGAATGTTCCTGTGAGCCAGATAATAGGGTTTTTCAGTATGTCGCAGGATGCAAAAATGAGTCTGGACCGGCTTTCCGAGGTACATCATATGGAAAACGAAGAGCCAGATCAAGATATCAAGATAGGCATACTACCTCAAAAAAGGGATATTAGCATAAGAAACCTGTCATTTCAGTACGAGGGGCCGCGATCTCCTTTCGCACTCAGGGATATAGATCTGGTGATTGAAGAGGAAAAGGTGACTGCAATTGTTGGCACCAGCGGCAGCGGAAAAACAACATTGTTGAAGTTGCTTCTGAGATTTTATCAGCCTGTTAAGGGAGAAGTTCTCGTTGGAGATTCACTTTTGTCTGACATAAGCCTGCCATTGTGGAGAGAAAAGGTAGGAGCTGTAATGCAGGACGGATTTATCTTTCCTGACACAATTGCAAATAATATAGCACCCGGTCCTGATGAAATTGATACCGGTAAAATGGTAAGGGCCGCAGTTCTTTCTAATCTCAGGCCTCTGATTGATTCCCTTCCTTCGGGATTCAATACAAAAATCGGAGCAAATGGAAACGGATTAAGCGAGGGCCAAAAACAGAGGCTTCTTATAGCACGTGTAATCTATAAGAATCCTGATTTTCTGTTTTTCGATGAAGCAACTAATTCACTTGATGCTAACAATGAAAAGGCAATTGTGGAAAACCTTTCAGATTTTTTCATCGGAAAAACGGTTATCGTTGTTGCACACAGGCTAAGCACTGTAAAGAATGCTGATAAAATTGTGGTTCTTGATGAAGGAAAAATCATTGAAACCGGCGACCATGATTCCCTTATCTCAAAGAAGGGAGCCTACTACAATCTTGTAAAAAATCAGCTGGAGCTGGGAAACTAGGAGAAAAAATGAAAGACAGGCAATCTGAACTACTGTACTCCGACCCAATCAGGGAAATAATGGGAAGACCTCCCGGAAGGATACTCCGATGGGGAACTCTTGCAATTTTTTTGGTAATATTCTTTTTCCTTTTTTTTTCATGGATGATCAGGTACCCTGAAAAAATCGTCGCCCCGGTTGAAATAACAACGGTGAACCCTCCAGTGACTTTGGTCTCCAAGATATCGGGAAACATAAAATTCCTATACGTAAAGGATAAGGAGAATGTATCCGCAGGAAAAGTATTAGCCGTAATGGAAACAACAGCCTCCATGGACCAGATAGGGCTTCTTGAAATGATTATCGACACTTTAAAAAATCCATCTTCCTTACTTCCCCGATTATTACCCGTTTTGTCAGAACTGGGTGAAATTCAGGAGTTCTATGGCTTATTCCGGAAAAACCACACTAACCTTATTAATTACAATTCAAATGACTATTACGGCAGTAAAATAACGTCTCTGACATATGAGATAAAAAAGATAATGGATTACATTGGAAGGCTTAATGAAAAGGAGAGACTCTATTCAGAGAACCGGGAACTGGAAGCAAATAAATTCAGGAGAGACTCCCTGCTCCAGGCTGAAAACGTTATCTCGGTAAATGACTTTGAACGGTCAAGGCAATCGTTGATTCGTTTGAACATCGAGCTTCAGCAAGTGAGGCTCGATCAATCAGAAAAGCTCATTGAACTTGCTGAAAAACAACAACTTCTTAATGACTATCGGATTAACCGTGCAGAAGAGAGAGGTAAGTATTATTCGGTACTGGAAGAATCATTTCTTAATCTGAAGGCACAGCTTAATATCTGGAAAAACAATTATCTTCTGATTTCACCTGTTGATGGGAAAGTATCATTCACACGGTTCTGGAATTCAAATCAGTCAGTAATGAGAGACGAACCAGTTTTAAATATAATTCCAAGTGAATCAGGGGATATAATCGGACGCATAAAACTTAATATGGATCGGTCGGGGAAGGTCAGGGCCGGTCAGATGGTCTTTATTAAACTTAGTGGTTATCCTTATCTTGAGTACGGAATGCTGAAGGGAAAAGTAAGATCAAAATCACTCCTTCCCTCAGACGATACTTACATAATTGAAGTGAGCATGCCTGTGGAACTTACAACATTATATGGCAAGAAACTGGAATTTGACCAGAAGATGCAGGGTACTGCTGAAATTATTACTGAGGATGTACGTCTCCTGCAGAAAATTTTCAACCCTTTCAGATACCTGATTTCGAGGAATAAACGGTAATTAAATTTTATTTCTTTGAGTAAGGCTCATAATCATCATCCTTTGACGATGAATTGAAGGCAGAACCAGGAGAAAATGATTTGCCGGGAGTGGCATTTCCTTCTGCTGATTTTTTTTTAGAATACTTTTGGTATAACCTGAAACCCACAAATATTATAATGAATCCGAAAATAAAAATATCCTTAGTTTCCATATTATTATAAGTATAATGTAATTTAGCTTGGAATATTCCGGAAAATGGCCGGAAATCTTTTACAAAGATATAACAAATTCTACTTTGACATATTGGATTTATGCCAGATTTTTCGAATCTGTCAAAGCATAATTAACATCCGGATTATTTTCATGACAATAGTGGTAACAGATATTATGATCCTTAAAAAGAGGACGAGAAAGGTTTGTGCAGGTCGATTGTCTGATCCTTACATTTATTTATTCTAATTCTTTGAGTTTTAATAAATATTTCAATATTTTCGTAATCTGAAATTTCCATGCGTTTCATGGGAATATATTCTTGTTAAGAGCTGAAATATAAAGGGATTGCTATGATTGAGAAAAATCCGGAAGAATCTGTTCGTGAAGAACAATCCGTGGCTATTAATAATGCCACCGGAACTGAAGAGACCACACTGCCAGAAATTGAGCAAAAAAATGACACTTCTGATGAAGTTTTGCCAGAAGAAGACATTAATAATGCTGCGTTAGCTGAGGATTCCGCTTTGCCGGAAAACTCGCCTGAAAATGGACCTTCTGTTGAAGAGGTGCCCATTGAAACTATTGTAAATACTGTCATAAGTGATGATGTAGTTATGCCTGTAATTGAGCAGGTTATTGAGTCCGGAGTCAGGGAAGATAGTGATAGGGACAGCGTTCATGAATTCATCGATATGGAACTGCCTCCTGTTGATTATTCAGGATACAACAAACATGAACTTGTTGAGACACTGTCACTTATTATTGAAAACAGGGCTCCTGCCGAAATTAAGGATGATGTTGAACGCATCAAGATTCTTTTCTACAAAAAGCTTAAGCTTGAGACAGATGATCGCAAGAAAAAATTTCTTGAGGAAGGCGGAAAAATTGAAGATTACAGGGTATGGATTGACCCTGAGGATGCCGTCGTAAAACACCTTCTTGAGAAATTTAAGGAGAGAAAAACCGACTACAATAAAATTCAGGAAGCTGAGAAATTTGATAATCTGAAGAAGAAGTACGATATAATTGATAAAATAAAAGAACTGGTCAACAGGGAGGAATCAATAAACAAGACATTCCATGAGTTCAGACAGCTTCAGAACGATTGGCATGCTATTGGCGTAGTTCCACAGGCTTCACTTAAAGATATTTGGGAAAATTATCATCATTATGTAGAAATATTCTACGATTATATCAAAATAAACAAAGAACTCAGGGATCTTGACCTTAAGAAAAACCTTGAGACAAAAGTTCTTATTTGTGAGAAGGCCGAAGAACTCCTGCTTGAACCGAATCCGGTAAATGCTTTCAGAAGCCTTCAGGATTTCCACAACCAGTGGCGTGAGGTGGGACCTGTTCCTCCCGAGTCGAAAAATGAAATATGGGAGCGATTCAAAGAGGCTACCTCTCAGATTAATAAGAGGCACCATGAGTATTTTGAAAAGCAGAAAGATGATCAGCGCAAGAACCTGGAAGCAAAAATGGCTTTATGTGAGGAAGTCGAAAGCATTAACCTTCTTGAGATAAAGAATTTCAGGGATTTCGACGAAAGGGCTGATAAGATCGTTGAACTTCAGAAGATGTGGAGGACACTTGGTTTTGCTCCTAAAAAGCAGAATAACAAGGTCTACCAGAGGTTCAGAGATGCCTGTGATGCTTTTTTTGAAAAGAAACGCGGATTCTATGCTGACAATAAGGAAGTTCAGCTTACTAATCTCCAGCTAAAGACTGAACTGTGTCTTCAGGCTGAAACCCTTCAGGAAAGTACCGACTGGAAAGCTACTTCCGATTCTCTTATTAAGCTTCAGAAAGAATGGAAGGAAATAGGACCGGTTCCACGAAAGCAATCAGAGAGAAGCTGGAAGAGGTTCAGGAAGGCATGTGATCATTTTTTCAACAGGAAATCTGAATTTTTTGCCAAACTCGATACTTCTTACGAAGATAACCTTAAGGCTAAACTCTCAATTATTGAGGAACTAGAGAAATTTGAACCGGGCCAGGATGTTCAGGCAGCTTTCGATCGCCTGAAAGATCTGCAGCGGAAATGGACCGATATCGGATTCGTTCCTTTTAATATGAAGGATGAGATTACAAATAAATACAGGGATATTCTCAACAGAGAGTTTGATAAGCTTAAAATCGGTGACGATGACAAGAGCATTTTAAGGTACAGGAGTAAACTGGATAACCTTAAGACTAACCCTAAAGCTTCAAGAAAAGTAAGGAATGAAAGGGATAAATTCTTTACTAAGATCAAACAGCTTGAAAGCGACATAGTGCTCTGGGAAAATAACATAGGCTTCTTCGCAAAATCAGCCAGCGCTGACACTTTTCGAAGGGAAGTTGAGGAGAAGATTGACAATGCAAAGAAGATGATAAAGACTCTCGAAGAAAAGGTCAAAATGATAGACTCGTCTGGTCTGGATGACTAGGAGAAAAAATGGAATAATTTAACTTATTAGACTTTCTAACTTTGGCTGACGTTAAATACGTATTTGTAACAGGGGGAGTGACATCCTCTTTGGGAAAAGGCATCATCTCGGCTTCACTTGCAAAACTTCTCCAGTCCAGGGGATATTCTGTAACAATCCAGAAACTTGACCCATATATAAATGTCGATCCCGGTACTCTGAATCCTTATGAGCATGGCGAATGCTATGTTACTCTCGACGGAGCTGAAACCGACCTCGACCTGGGACACTATGAAAGGTTCTTAAATGTACCAACAAGCCAGGCAAACAATGTTACTACAGGCAGAATATACCAGTCGGTAATAAACAAGGAACGCAAAGGTGACTACCTTGGCAAGACAGTTCAGGTTATTCCTCATATTACCGATGAGATCAAGAGGAGGATCAAACTTGTAGGTTCCGGAAATAAATTCGACATAGTTATCACTGAAATTGGCGGCACTGTCGGCGATATTGAGTCTTTACCCTATATTGAATCGGTTCGACAGCTGAAATGGGAACTTGGAACCCATAATGTAATTGTCATCCACCTTACACTGGTTCCCTACCTTTCTTCAACAGGAGAATCAAAAACCAAACCCACCCAGCATTCGGTAAAAGAGCTTCTGGAAACAGGAATTCAGCCCGATGTTCTGGTCTTAAGGACCGAAAAGAACCTCAGTGATGAACTGAAAAGGAAAGTTGCACTTTTCTGCAACGTTGAGGAAAATGCGGTAGTCCAGTCTGTAGATGTATCAACAATCTACGAGGTTCCGATAAAAATGCTCGAACAGGGGCTCGATAAGACAGTGCTAAGGAAGCTTGCTCTTCCTGTCGATGCTGAACCTCCGATGATTGAATGGCGCAGGTTCCTTTCGAAGCTGAAAAATCCAAAACATTCTGTAACTGTCGGCCTGGTTGGTAAATATGTTGAGCTTCCCGATGCTTATAAGTCTATTGCTGAGTCATTTATACATAGCGGTGCTTCAAATGAATGCGAAGTAAATGTCAGATATATTCACTCGGAGGATATCACTGAAGAGAATGTAAACAGTATCCTTGGAGGACTGAATGGAGTTCTTGTTGCTCCCGGATTCGGATCCCGTGGAATCGAAGGTAAAATACTTACTGCAAAGTACGCCCGTGAAAACAATGTTCCTTTTCTGGGTATCTGCCTCGGGATGCAATGTGCCGTGATTGAATTTGCAAGAAATGTCCTGAAACTTGAGGGGGCTCATTCGACCGAGATAAACCATAAAACCAAATATCCCGTGATCGACCTCATGGAGGAGCAGAAAAGCGTTATCGATAAGGGAGGAACTATGAGGCTTGGGGGTTACAAATGCATTATCGATGAAAACTCATTAGCATACAAGGCTTATGGAGTCACTGAAATTATTGAACGCCACAGGCACAGATATGAGTTCAATGATAAGTATTTCAACGAATTCAGGAATCATGGTATGGTGCCTGTCGGTATCAATCCCGATTCCAATCTTGTAGAGATTATCGAAATCACTGATCATATTTGGTTCGTAGGAGTTCAGTTCCATCCCGAATACAGCAGCACTGTAATTAAACCACATCCTCTCTTTGTTAGTTTTATAAAGGCCTGCATAAAATGATTTACATGATCCTCTATATGATATAATAATAACATTTTCAAACACATAATTTAATTTTAACCACCTGAAAGAATGGATAGAAATACAATAACGGGAATTATTCTGATTCTGGCAATCTTTATTGGTTTCAGCTTGTTCAACAACAATAGGATGAACAAGGCTTATAAGGCAGCTATCGAGATTGCTGACAGCCGTATGGCCGCCGGAGAACTTGAAACAGCCAGAACCGAATATGTAAATGCCCTTAGATATAAACCAAATCAGCCCGATGTCATTGCAAGGATCAATGAAATTAACCAGAAGCTTGGTATCGTAAACGAGGCTGCATCGAAAGATACTGCTATTATTCAGCAGTCAAATCAGCCGGAAATTATAGCAGGTCAGTCTGCATCACTTTCTGACAGTACCAGATATGGTGTATTTTCAAAAGCTGCTACGGGATCGAATGATTTAATAACGCTCGAAAATAATAAGGTAGAACTTAAGATCTCATTAAAGGGAGGAAGAGTTTATTCAGCCCGTTTGAAGGACTATCGTACTCATGATGCACGGCCGCTCATTCTCTTTTCGGGCGACTCAACCGTCTTTGGTTTTAATTTTTTCACCTCCGACAACAAGGCAGTACAGACTAATAACCTTTACTTTACACCTGAATCGGACCAGAAATATGTTGTTGTAACATCTTCACCTCAAAGTGTTGTGCTTCGACTTGTGGCTGATGCAGGAAGATATATTGAGTTCAAGTACACGCTGGCCCCAGATAAGTATATGGTTGACTTCAATGTCAATTTCAAATCGATGGAAAGTATTATTGCTGCAAATCAGAGCAACCTTACACTCGACTGGAAGATGTATATTCCGCAGCAGGAAAAAGGAAGGACCAATGAAGAAAGCTATTCAACTATCAAATATAAATATTACCAGGATGATGTCGACTACCTTAAGCTCAAATCAAACAAGGAGGTCGAAAAGGTAGAAATCCCTACAAAACTCAGCTGGGTTGCCTATCAGGATCAGTTCTTCTCAACAGTTGTGATTACAAATGATTTCTTCCTTAACGGAAGTGTTACCTCAAACAAAACACCGGCTTCGCAGAAATATTTCAGGTACTATACCTCAGAAATTGGAGTTCCTTTCAACCCGGGTGCTTCAAATGAAATTAAAATGAAGCTTTACTACGGCCCTAACAGTATTACAATACTCAAAAAAGAGGGATATGAACTCGATCAGATAGTTATTTTGGGCAAAAACATCATAGGATGGATTAACAGGTTTGCTATAATTCCTATCTTCAACTGGCTTGATAACTTTATCGATAGTTATGGTATTATTATTCTTATTCTTACCATAATAATTAAAATTGTACTCTTCCCTCTTACCTTTAAATCTTATCAGTCAACAGCCAAAATGCAGGTTCTGAAGCCACTAGTCGACGAACTTGGAAAGAAATTCCCTAAAAAGGAAGATGCACTTAAAAAGCAGCAGGCAACCATGGATCTCTACAAGAGGGCAGGGGTGAACCCTATGGGAGGATGTCTTCCAATGCTTCTCCAGATGCCGATTCTATTTGCCATGTTCAGGTTTTTCCCCGTGTCGATTGAGCTAAGGCAGGAACATTTTTTATGGGCAACCGACCTTTCAACCTATGATTCAATATTACAGTTACCTTTCACAATTCCGATGTATGGCGATCATGTGAGTCTCTTCACTATTCTTATGACGGCATCAACCCTTCTTACAATGAAGATGACCGGATCAACACCCGGTTCCGATCAGCCGGGCATGAAGCTTATGATGTACATGATGCCTGTTATGTTTATGGTAATCCTGAATCAATTCTCCTCAGGTCTGACATACTACTACTTTCTTGCAAACATGATAACCTACGCGCAGAATATAATCTCCAAGCAGTTTATAAATGAGAAGGCGGTGCTTGCCAAACTGGAGGCGAACAGGAAGAAACCCATAGTGAAATCGAAATGGACGCAGCGGCTCGAACAGGCTGCTAAACAAAGAGGCATTAGTACTACGAAAAAATAGATAAAGTCGGGAGTCCGAAGTCGGAAGTCCGAAGTAGGAAGACCGAAGTAGGAAGTCCGAAGTTAATTTGAATAAAAAAAGAAGCGCGGATCGTTGGTCTGCGCTTTTTTAATGGCCCCGATTACAAATCGGCGCCAGCCTGCACTTTCTAAGCTGGCGCGGATTTGCAATCCGTGCTTTAATTTTGGCCCCGATTACAAATCGGCGCCAGCCTGCACTTTCTAAGCTGGCGCGGATTTGCAATCCGTGCCATATTATAATTCATCAGAAAATACAGCCTTTGCAAGGTTTCTGAGGTTATACCGCGACGCCATGACTTCACCGTATGCACCGGCAGAACGGATGGCAATCAGATCGCCTCTGTGTGTCTCTGGCAATTCAATGTATTTCCCGAAGGTATCTGATGATTCACAAATCGGACCCACCACATCATACCTGTAAATATTTCCGTTCGACGTCAGGTTTTCAATCTTATGATATGCCTGATATAATGCAGGGCGTATCAGGTCGGTCATTCCTGCATCTATTATTGCAAACAGCGTCTGGCTCCCGTTCTTAATGTAAAGAACCCTTGAAATGAGGCTGCCGCATTGTCCGACTACCGAACGTCCCGGTTCCATATGAAGTGTCTGACCTGGTCTCAGGTCGATCAACTCGTTTATAAGGGAGAAGTAATCTCCGAAAGCGGGGTTCTTTTCAGGATTTTCATAATCGATTCCGAAGCCTCCTCCCACATTTACTATGTCGAGACTTACTCCATGCGTAATAAACCATTCCTGAAGCTCATTTATACGGGTGCAGAGGCTCTTGAAAACCGACATCCTTGTTATCTGCGATCCAATATGAAAATGCATGCCCGCCAGTCTGATGTTTTTAAAGCCCGACATCTTCCTCAGCACCTCTTCAAGCTCCCAGGTATTTATTCCGAATTTGCTTTCTTCAATTCCTGTTGTTATGTATTTGTGTGTATGAGCCTCGATATAGGGGTTTATTCTCAGAGCGATGACTGCTGTTTTATTTTGTTTCGACGCCAGTTCGTTAATAACTTCAATCTCGGGTATAGATTCGCAGTTGAAGCAGAAGATGTCAGCTTTAAGGGCTGATTCAATCTCCCTGTCGGTTTTTCCGACACCCGCAAATACGATTTCCGAAGGATTGAAACCAGCCTCGAGGGCAGCTGCTATTTCATTATAGCTTACGCAGTCGGCACCAAATCCATATGATGAAATGATCTTCAGCAAACGGGGATTGAAGTTTGCCTTTACTGCATAATGAATCTTGTATCCTGAGTTATCTGACTCTTTTTTCAGGACATCTAGAGTTGATTTTAAGACCTCAACATCGTAGTAGTAAAACGGAGTTTCAATTTCCCTGAATTTTTCTAATATATTAGTGCTGATCATCTTTTTTAAAATAGGTGTTTGCTGAGCAGATTCAGGGCTTTTGTCTTATCCGAAGTATCAATCAGGAGGGAAAGGCTGTTCTGGCTTCCTCCGTAAGAAATCATTTTTAGCGGAATTGTGTTAAGTGCTTCGAATATTTCCGGCGCCGACCCGGTGCGTTCAGTTCGGAAATCGCCAACCACGCATAATATTGACTGGTTTTGTTCAACATCAACGGTTCCAAGTTCCTTAAGGTCCTTTGCTATCTGATCGATGAATTCGGAATTGTCAATAGTTATTGAGACTGAAACTTCCGAAGTTGTTATCATATCAATAGGAGTTCGGTAGGCTTCAAAGATCTCGAATACCTTCCTGAGAAAACCATAGGCCATCAGCATCCTGTCGGATCTGATCCTCAGGACTGAAATGTTGTCTTTTGCAGCCACGGCTTTATAATCGGCAAGGTTAGACGCTGAAGTGATAAGAGTACCTGCATCCTCAGGTTCCATTGTGTTCTTAAGCCTTACCGGGATGTTGCTTTCCTTTGCAGGATTAACGCTCGACGGATGAAGTATTTTTGCTCCGAAATAGGCAAGTTCCGCCGCTTCATCGAATGAAAGTTCCCTGATAACTTTTGTATCCTCAACAAATCTTGGATCGTTATTATGGAAACCGTTGATGTCGGTCCATATCTGAATCTCACTTGCATTTACCGCTGCACCAATCAGAGAAGCTGAAAAATCGCTTCCTCCGCGCTTAAGATTGTCCACTTCCCCATAAGCGTTCCTGCAGATAAACCCCTGGGTGATTATTATCTTTTCCGATTTGTAGTTCTCCAGTTCCCTGTTAATGTTTTCCTTGATATAGAATGAATCAGGTTCTCCATCCTTGTCAATCCTCATAAAGCTTAGTGCAGGCAGCAAGGCTGATTCAATACCTCTTTCCTGAAGAAGAAGATGAAACAAGGTAGTTGACATCAGTTCGCCCTGAGAAAGGATTGCTTTTTCCTGAAGTTTTGTAAAAACCCTTAGGGTAAAATTTCTGATATAGTCAAAGTGGGAATCAATCATTTCATGGCCCGCAATCTTTTGTTCAGCCGTGGCGTACAGTTCCTCAACCACGCTGAAATATTTTTCGCTTAATTCATCAATTTTCTTTGATGCCCCGTTAATATTGTCCGCATAAAGCAGATCAGCAATTTCAACAAGGCTGTTGGTGGTTCCCGACATAGCCGACAAAACGATGATCTTGTCTTCGTCATCACTTATTAAAGGAATCAGTGCCCTCATCCTGTCAGGACTTCCTACCGAGGTCCCTCCGAATTTCATTATTTTCATATCGTAGTGTTTGAAATAAAAAAACCTGCGTTTTTGCAGGTCTGTTTATCATTTGTCTTCCTTCAAATGGAAAAAAATGCAGACCCGTAAGCCGGATGCTTAGTTAAAAACCTCTGTTTTTTTATTTTGTTATTCATATAATTTAGAAATCAGAGTGCAAAAATAAACTTTTAATCAATATATAGTATTTAATTGGTATATTTTTTACAATAATGTGATTTATTTAATGGTTGAAACAGAAACAGTGTAAAATGAAGAAGATTTTTTTTTGAAGTATAATCAACTTTGCTGTTTCCGGTCTTATTTGTTTTGGAAAGAGAAATAAGGACCATATCAATCTGGATTTTTTTCGTCAACAATATTTTTTATTCAATATTTTTTATATTTTTGCACCCGCTGAGAGACTATTGCAGCAGGTTCTTTAAGTAAGCCCAGATGGCGAAATTGGTAGACGCGCTAGTTTCAGGGACTAGTGTCAGCAATGATGTGCAGGTTCGAGTCCTGTTCTGGGCACGTCTCAAGAAAAAAGACAAAAGTAAAAAGACAAAAGTCCTTTTATCTTTTTACCTTTATCTTTTATCTTTTATCCGGTCTTTGCCCAGGTGGTGAAATTGGTAGACACGCCAGCTTGAGGGGCTGGTGCCGGTTACGGTGTGCAAGTTCGAGTCTTGTTCTGGGCACAAAAGCCAGGTTGTGAAAACAATCTGGCTTTTTTCATTTAATGCTCCCATCGTTCAAGAGTAACTTATTCCCGCCCTCCTTACTTTTCAATGGCATCATATATCCCCTGCAGTATCCTGGTCCTTATGTTGAGATCGGAAACAATGTTGTTATTGCGGGTTGGATAAACCCTGTTGCACAGAAATACATAGGAGATCTCTGAATCAGGATCGACCCAAACAAATGTTCCTGTATATCCCGAATGGCCGAAGCTTGTTGGGGAAGCCCCGATACAGGGATAGCTGGCTTCCGGCTTCACTGTCTTGTTATCCAGCAGCGGCTTGTCGAAACCCAGGCCCCGTCGGTTGTTGTTGCCGGGAAACTGAACCTTCGTGTATTCTTTTAATATATCTGAACTGATGATCTGCTGGCCGGCATAATTTCCCATCCTCCGGTAGAGCTCCATGAGCTTCATCAGATCGTTACCGGTTGCAAACAGCCCGGCATGACCCGAGATTCCTCCCAGCATGGCTGCACCTTCGTCGTGAACGGTGCCGCGAAGCTGCTGCTTCCTGAAGAGAGAGTCATACTCGGTGGGGATAATCCTGTCAGAAGGATACTTCTGCCATGGGTTATATGTTATATCCGAAGCACCGATCTTCTGCCAGATATTCTCACTGACAAATTCCTGCCACTTTTCACCCGTTATCCTGCCAATTATCTCCGGAGCTATGATGAAGGTAAGGTCAGAATATACATATTTCTTCTCGCCAATCTTGCTCTTCATGATCTCCGAGAACATCTTCTTCTTATAGTTTCTGTTGATGAACAGTCCCGGAGCAACTTCATAAGGGTATTTTTCCGACCACCCCGTTCTGTATATCTTTTTTTTGTAGCTTCCATCCTCATTCATTGTCTCTTTCCAGAACTGGATAAACGGAGTAAGTCCTGCCTGGTGTGTCAGCAGGTCGCGTAGTCCGATCTTTCCTTTATCCGACTTGTTGAACTCCGGCAGATAGCTTCCTATTGTGGCATCGGGTGAGAATCTTCCCTGGCTGTTAAGGAGCATAAGTCCGGGCAGTGCAGCTGAGATCTTTGTCACCGAGGCAAGGTCGAAGAGGTCGTCGCTTCCCACAGCCACCTTCTTATCATAGGTCTGATAACCATAAGTTTTGGTTAACACTACAACACCTTTCCGGGCAATTAAGACTTCGCACCCGGGGAAGGCGCCTGCTGCAAGTGCCTCGTTAACTATAGCATCAGTTCCTGCAAGAAGTTTTTCAGATGATAGTCCTGCACTCTCGGGAAAACCGTACTGAACCCTCAGGCCTCCTTCGGTCTGAATTCCAAATCCTGATTTTAACCCGGAATTGATAGTTACGGGAAGAGTTCCCTTTGCACCTATTGCGCCAAAGATCAGCTGTGCCGACAGATCCTCCGTGAAGTCATTTAGCTGGTATGGGAGAAGAAGTCCTGATGATTTTTCAAGAGCCGGGAGTTTGGCTATTGCATATGGATTTCCGAAATAGGTTATTATACATTTTCCGCCGGAATTGAGCTTACCTATGAGTTCGTTAAGCCCCTCCTGAATGCCGAAGTTTCGTGTAGGCCTCTGATCGGTATCGAAAACCCCTGCAATAACAAGATCGTATCCTGACAGCTTCTTGAGTGTAGCTGCTGTCTTTTTACTTCCTATTGAATCGATGAAAAAGTGATCGGCCTTCACATAATCGGCAATCCTTTTCTGGAAGAGGGAAAGATCATTGCTGTTTATAGCCAGGGTTGCAATCTTCATACCTTCGGTCTGCTTCACGGGAATCACTTGTTTCTCATTTCGCAGGAGGGTTATTGCACTGGCATAGAGTTCGCGGATAAGTGCGAGTGACTTACCTGATGTGAGTGCAGCGGGAAACCCGTTGGGGGAGAGACTGTCGGCACGGAAGGCACCGGTCCAGTATTTTGCCGCGAGAACCTTCCTGCATTTTTCATTCACCGATTCAGGTGTAATCTCATTTTTGCCAATCTTATCCATTATTGTATTGATAGCTTTTTCCGGATCCTGAACATATTCAAGCACATCCAATCCGGCAGCGAGGGCGGCTGCTTCGGCCTCACCAGGCTGTTTCGCCTTTGTGAGTCCCTGCATGTTCATTGCATCGGAAAATACAAGTCCACTGAAACCCAGTTCGTTTTTAAGAAGGCCTGTAATAATAGTATGTGAAAGGGTTGTAGGCATATTCTTTTCTGGATCAAGGGCAGGTATGCTCAGGTGGCCTGGCATTACACCGCTGATTCCTGCAGCTATCAGACTCCTGAATGGTGCAAGTTCTACTGAGTCGAGCCGTGCGCGATCGTGGGTTATAACAGGCATGTCATAATGTGAATCTGTTCCCGTGTCGCCGTGCCCGGGGAAGTGTTTGGCAACAGCCATTACCTGTTTATCCTGCATTCCCTTCATATACATTAAAGCCTTTTTACTCACCTTTGATGGATTCTCGCCAAAGGAACGGTAATTTATCACCGGGTTTTCTGCATTGTTATTGACATCAGCGTCGGGAGCCAGATTGATGAATATTCCGGCTTTTCTGAATTGTTCGCCGACTGATTGTCCCATCCTGTATATCAGCGAGTCGTCGGCGATTGCTCCGAGTGTCATCTGAAAAGGATATCTGGTCACGCCTTCGAGTCGCATTCCAAGGCCCCACTCTCCATCCATTGCATAAATCAGTGGTACCTTAGTAACATTCCTGAACCAGTTCATCATCTCTGTCTCCTTAACCGATTTGTCCTGGAAGAAGACCACGCCTCCAACCTGGTTCTTTTCGATCATGCTGCTAAGCCTTACATCATACCCTGTTTCACGGTTTGAATAGGCCGGCACCCAGATCAGCTGGGCAACCTTTTCCCTGAGGGTAAGGCTGTTCATCACCGAATCGACCCAGGGGTGGTTCATATATTTGAGGAAGGGGGGGGCCTGCTGAGCAGTGGCAAGTGCGGGAAAAAGAATTGCAAGTGAAAGAATCAGATTCCTGATGTGTCCGGGGTTCATATTGAATAGAATGAGTTTGTTTTATTATACTGGTTCTCAAAGTTAAGGACTTCGGTTTATTTCCCGTTCATGCTTTTATAATACTCAAGTGCCTTCTTCACCGATCCGTGTTCCAGGAGCAAGGTTCTCGCAGCATCCCGCTGAATTCCCAGCTCATCGACGATCATCCTTGTTCCGCGCTCGATCAGTTTCCTGTTTGTAAGCTGCATGTTGATCATCCTGTTACCCTTTACTCTTCCCAGTTTGATCATTACAGTTGTTGTGATCATGTTCAGTACCAGCTTTTGTGCTGTCCCTGCCTTCATACGTGAACTTCCTGTTACAAATTCCGGTCCTACAACAACAATAATCGGGCATTCAGCGACTTCTGCAAGCATACTCTCGGGATTGCAGGTGATACACCCGGTGAGGAGGCCATTTTCCCTTGCTTTTGCCAGACCGCCAACAACATAGGGTGTCGATCCCGAAGCTGCTATGCCTATGACAATGTCGTTATTATCGACATTGAATACAAGGAGTTCCTTCCATGCCATCTCGGTATCATCCTCTGCAGCCTCCACAGCACTCCGGAGAGCCTTATCGCCTCCGGCTATCAGTCCTATAACCCGTGCTGATGATACGCCGAAGGTAGGAGGGATCTCTGAAGCATCAAGGACTCCCAGTCGTCCGCTGGTCCCTGCCCCGAGATAAAAGATACGGCCTCCTTCCTTCATCCTGGTTACAATCCTGGTGACAAGATCTTCAATTTGGGGCAGGGCCTTTTCCACCGCAACAGGAACCGTTGTGTCTTCATGGTTAATGTTTGTCAGAAGCTCTTTTACCGACATCATCTCAAGATTATCGAAGTTCGAGGATGCCTCGGTAATGCTTAAATTTTTTACGTTTTCTTTCTTTTCGGTCATGTCAGAAATTATTATTAGTATGGTAAATGACAAGGTTTTCCATCGGAGACTGGGTAATAGTACCCGGGTTAAGATTTTTTGCTTTAAGAGATTCTTCGAGGAAGGGTCTGAAATGCCAGGCGATACTTCCTGTAAAATGTACAGGCAGATCTTCAGCCTCAGGATATTGCAGTATGTTTCTGATTATGAATTCATCGAAACTTGAAGTGATAATAAATCGTAATTCTGGTACAGCGCTGTTTGATGACAGGAATCTGGCAAACTGTCCGAGAAATCTGTTCGGGAAGGGTTTCATGTAAACATTTTCGAGAATGTCGGCCGGAGACATTTTGTAGGTCTCAAAAAACCTTTCGATAACATCCTTAGGAACCTGTTTTTTGAGAACTCCGGAGACGAGTTTCCTTCCCAGAACTGCTGCTCCGCCTTCATCACCGAGGATATAGCCTAGCGGAGAAACATTTGCAGCAATTCGGGTCCCGTCAAAGTAACAGGAATTTGAACCGGTACCCATTATACATGCTATTCCGGGTTCGTCCTGGCACAATGCCCGCGCGGCTCCAAGAAGATCGCTGCCGATGAAGATTTCATCAGGTGAAAAAAACTTCTCAATGGCTCTTTTTACAATATTTTCCTTGATGGCACTGCTGCATCCGGTTCCGTAATAGATAACCTTCGAAAATGATTTTCCCGACAGAATGTTAAGCTCTTTTTCAAGAAGAATAAATATATCTTCACCCGAAAGGAAAAAAGGATTAATTCCCGAGGTGTAAAGAGATTCTCCTGCAGCACCATCTTCTATAACTCTCCATTCGGTCTTTGTCGAACCCCCGTCAGCTAGTAATATCATATTCAAATCAGCATTTCATATTCTGAAGGTTTTCTTCCCTTCCCATCTGTTTTTTTTCTGAAGCGTGCATTCCGGTTAATAACCACAGCTTCTGAAACAAAAATAGTTATTAATTTCGGAGTCAGGAATCGTATCGGAAGAAAACAACGGTTGCCGCAAATTGGTTTTAATTGTTATTTTTACGTTTCTTTTTTTGATTCCTGGTTATGGCAAAAAACGGCAGCAGATTGGTTTCTCTGGATATCTTCAGGGGCTTGACAGTGGCATTCATGATTATTGTCAACACCCCCGGGAGCTGGACTTATGTATATTCACCCTTGCGTCATTCGGAATGGGATGGCTGTACTCTGGCCGACATGGTTTTCCCATTTTTCCTGTTCATTGCCGGCGTTTCAATGTGGTATTCCCTTAAGAAATATAAACACATCTTTAACGGAGGCTCGCTTTTAAGGATTTCCAGGCGTGTTATTGCTGTTTTTGGCGTCGGTCTCTTCCTTGCGATTTTTCCATACTTTGGCAGGGATTATTCAACATTAAGGATAATGGGTGTCCTTCAGCGAATTGCCCTCGCCTATGCCCTGGCCTCGTTTATTTGCCTTTCGGTAAATCGTCAGTATTTGTGGATTGTTATTGCCGTATTACTTCTTTTGTATTGGGCGGCTCTTGTATTTTTTGGAGGTGCCGAGCCCTTCAGCCTTGAAGGTAATGCAGTGAAAAAAGCAGATCTGGCTTTGCTGGGCGCGAAACATATGTATAAAGGATTCGGAATTCCATTTGATCCGGAAGGTCTATTGAGCACTTTAACTGCTTCTGTTACAATGATTATAGGTTATTACTGTGGAGAGATTACGAGTAAGAAATCATCCTCCGGTGTCAATATCCTGAAGCTTTTCCTGATTGGTGTAGCTTCAACAGGACTAGGTCTTTTATGGGATATGGTTTTTCCAATAAATAAACCAATATGGTCAAGTTCTTATGTCCTGTACACGGCAGGGCTGGCAATGATGATACTTTCATTGTTCTACCTTGTTGCTGATCATTTTAAATTTCAGAAATGGGCTACCGTCTTTACTATTCTTGGCACAAACGCGCTTTTCTCTTTTTTCCTCTCGGGCATATTGACAAGGATGCTAATATTCATTAAAATTCATTCAGGAAAAACAGTTATAACTCTTTATACCTGGATATTTGAGAAATTATGTGCACCAGTGGCCGGTAATTTCGGAGGCAGCCTGATGTTTTCAATAATAACACTTATTATAATATGGTTAGTTGCCTTTTTCCTTCACAGGAAAAAAATCATGATAAGATTATAATTAAATTTGTGTCCTTTCCGAAAAGTAAAAAAATGAAAATGCCACAAAGACGCCAGGGCACGAAGGCGCAAAAAATCTTTTTGCGTATGTCTTTGTGCCTTGGTTATAAAAAAAGTATAGATAAAAGAAGGATTAATGAGTGAGACAGATATTGTATCGGAAGGATACAGGGAATTATTCGGTAAGAAAGATTTTGAAATAATCGCATTACCAAAATCAGGCTCCGACAGGCGGTATTTCAGGATCTTAACCGGGTCAGAAACCGTAATTGGCGCCTTCAATGCGAATCCGGAGGAAAATGCAGCTTTCATAGGATTTACAGCACACTTCAGGAACAAATCACTCCCTGTTCCGGAGATCTATGGGTATCTGCCTGAGAAGAATGTTTATTTTCTAGGAGACCTGGGAGATATTAATTTATATACATGGCTGCATAGCAGGCCGGGCATTTCGGATTTTGACAATGAAACTAAGAATCTTTACAGGAAAATCCTCGATAAGCTGATTATTTTCCAGACAAAGGGGATTGAAGGACTTGACCTTAGCCTGTGTTATCCGCACAGAAGTTTTGATCGCCAGTCGATGATGTGGGATATGAATTATTTCAAATACATGCTCCTTAAACTGCTGGCTGTTCCTTTCAATGAAAGGCAGCTGGAACATGATTTCAACTCTCTGTGCGATTACCTTCTCGAAACCGGCCAGGATTATTTCCTTTACAGGGATTTTCAAACTGCAAACATAATGATAGTGGGAGAGGAACCCTGGTTCATCGACTATCAGGGCGGCAGGAAAGGCGCTCCGCAATATGATGTCGCTTCCCTTTTGTACGACGCCAAAATTCCAATGAGCGACATAAACCGTGAAGAGCTTCTTGAATATTATGTCGCCAGGTTTTGCGCTATTTCAGGCGAGGATGTTAATAAGTTCAGGGGATTTTATTCCGGGTTCAGCATGATAAGAATTATGCAGGCTTTGGGTGCTTTTGGCTTTCGGGGCCTTTATGAACAAAAGCCTACTTTCACCGAAAGTATTGTTCCGGGGGTCATAATTCTTAATAAAATCGCTGAATCGGCTGAAGGCCATGTGGCTCTTCCGGAACTCTTTCGTACCATCAGTGCGATTCCTGTATGCCCCAAATTTCAAGTATTACTTTCTCAAACCGGCAAAGTGAAATAGCATAATCTGATGAAAGCAATGATACTTTCGGCGGGGAAGGGTACAAGGCTTGGAAAGATAACCGAATCCATTCCTAAGGCTCTTGTTGATATAAACGGAAAATCCGCGCTACAGATAGCCGCTGAGAAATGTACGGCTTTCGGATTTGATGACATTATAATAAATGTTCATCATTTTGCAGGGATGGTAGAGGAGGAGGTGAGAAGGCTTAATTCCGCAGGATTGAGGATTACCGTGTCAGATGAACGTGAAGAGCTTCTTGAAACAGGCGGAGGCCTTTTCAAGGCGAAAGATTTCTTCGGGAAAGATCCATTTCTACTCTATAACGTTGATATAATATCGGATATTGACCTGTCAGAAATGCACAGGTTTCATCTTGAAAAGGGTGGGCTTGCCACTCTCGCTGTACGAAACAGGCCGGGGAACAGGTACTTTCTTGTCGATGATGCCGGCTTACTTAGGGGCTGGGAAAATATATCAACAGGTGAGAAAATTATTTCAGGCCTGGTATCCGATAAGCTGACAAGGATAGCATTCCTTGGGATTCATATTATCGATCCTGAAATATTTAATTATATGAGCCCGGGGATTTATTCTATGACTAAGCTCTATCTTGAGCTTGCGGCGGAACATAAGATTTATACTTACCTTAATGACAACGGACTCTGGTGCGATATAGGCAGCCCGGAAAACCTTGAATACATCAGAAAAATATTATAGTCTCCAGAAGCTGTTTGTAAAAATTGTAAAAACCGTGATAATCTCAAGTCTGCCTAAGATCATCAGGAGACTTAATATTATCTTACTAAGTTCAGGAAGATGGCCAAAGTTACAAAGCGGACCAACCGTGCCAAGCCCGGGGCCAATTCCAGCCATGCATGTTGCTACTGAAGTTGATGCAGTAATGGGATCTACCCCTGTCATTACTATAAAGATGGTACCCAGAACAAAGATGAAAAGATAGAGGACAACGAAGGAGATTATCGAAATGTTAGTTGTTTCTCCGAGGACTTTGCCATTAAGCCTTATTATTGAGATTGATTTGGGATGATTCAGCCTTAAAAATGCATTTTTTATATTCTTCAGTACTATAAGGTGCCGTGCCATCCTTATCCCACCACTCGATGAACCAGTACTTCCTCCCGAAAACATCAGTAGAAAAAGCAACAGGGTTCCTGCAGTAGTCCATAAGCCGAAATTAGTTGAGTAATAGCCGGTAGAGCTCATAATTGAAATTACCTGAAAAAACCCGTGCCTGAATGCTTGTTCAAAGGGATAAGTGGTATTTAAAAGAAGTATAATCGTTGCCAGCGAACCACTAATAATTACTACCGCAGTATAGAAGAACCACTCCTCGTTCTGCCTGACCTTCTTAATGTTAATCTTAACAAGGTAGTAAAAGGTGACCTGACTGGTACCTGCCAGAAACATGAATAACAATACAACATACTGAGTATATGAGGAGAAAGATATCAGATTCGTGTTTTTGGTCGAGAATCCGCCAGTAGCAACTGTTCCGAATGAGTGACAGATGCTGTCGAACAGATTCATGTCTCCAAGCTTAAGCAGTATAATTTCAGCAAGCGTCAGACCCAGATATACAAAAAGAATCCTGAATCCGATGGCATTGGTTTTAGGATGGAATTTTTCAGTTAGCGATGATTCGAGATTGAAAAGCTGGTATCCTGAAACCTTAAGAGAGGGAAGTATTAATATCAGCAGGGCAATAATCCCGATTCCTCCGACCCATTGCGTAAGGCTCCGGTAGAATAATACTGAGTAGGGCAACGATTCAACATCCATTAAAATTGATGATCCCGTTGTCGAAAAACCTGAAGTCGATTCAAAAAATGCATTAATAAAATCCGGAATTGTAGCGCTGATCAGATAAGGAAGTGTTCCGAGCAAGGAAAAGACCAGCCAGGCAATAGTCACCGAAAGATAACCGTCCCGGTTATTAAACTTCGTAAAATCAGCTTTTCTTGATATAAGATAAAATATGCCAGATAACAGTATTGTTATGCCTGCCGAAAGCAGAAACGGGGAATACGGCTCATTATATATTAACGAAACAGGTAAACACAGGAGAAATGTAAATGTCTCAATCAGAAGAATGGTGCTCAGTATCCTTAAAATCAGCAACGGGTTGATCAGCTTCATGGGGATCGGGAAAAGTTCAGAATGCAAATATAATCAGAATTAGTTGTCCTGCGATCTACATTAACAAGAAGCCTTGTATTATGATTTTGTGTGAATAAAGTACATTGATTGGTCATTTTTATGTTTTATATTTGGGTCACTTTTAGTATTGATAGTGCGGTGCACACGGGGAGAAGAGATGTTATCGCATTAGCTTGCAGAATTAATAAATTTAAAAATATTCTAACTATGGGAAAAGTATTAGTGATTGGTGCCGGTGGTGTGGGAACTGTTGTAGTTCACAAGATGGCATCATTACCAGGTGTTTTCACTGAGATTATGCTGGCAAGCCGGACAAAAGCGAAATGCGATGCAATCGCTGCAAAGATTGGCGGCGGACGGGTTCAGACTGCACAGGTCGATGCCGATGATGTGCCGCAACTCGTTAAGCTTATCAGAACCTTCAATCCTGATATAGTTGTGAATGTCGCACTTCCCTACCAGGATCTTCATATCATGGACGCTTGTCTCGAAACAGGCGTTGCTTATCTCGATACTGCAAATTATGAGCCGCTTGATGAAGCCAAGTATGAATATAGCTGGCAGTGGGCTTACATTGACAGGTTCAAAAAAGCAGGACTTACAGCCATCCTCGGTTGCGGGTTTGATCCGGGAGTTACATCAGTTTATACAGCCTATGCAGCCAAACATCACTTTGATGAATTGCATTATCTCGACATAGTTGATTGCAATGCAGGAGACCACGGAAAACCTTTTGCCACAAACTTCAATCCTGAGATTAATATCCGGGAGGTTACGCAGAATGGCAAATACTGGGAAGATGGTAAGTGGATTACAACAAAACCCCACGAGATTCACCGGCCTGTCAATTATCCGAATATCGGGCCTAAGGAATCTTATGTCATTTATCATGAGGAACTTGAGTCGCTCGTAAAGAATTATCCGACCCTTAAAAGAGCAAGGTTCTGGATGACGTTTGGGCAGGAGTACCTTACCCACCTTCGCGTAATACAGAATATAGGTATGGCAGGTATTATACCTATCATGTACGAGGGCAGGGAGATTGTCCCTATACAGTTCCTGAAAGCTGTTCTGCCCAATCCGGGTGACCTTGGCGAGAATTACACGGGTCAGACATCAATTGGCTGCCGGATAAGAGGACTTAAGGATGGGAAAGAAAAAACCTACTACGTGTTCAATAATTGCAGTCATGAAGCTGCCTATGCAGAAACCGGAACCCAGGGTGTGAGCTATACAACCGGAGTGCCGGCAGCCATCGGAGCAATGATGTACCTGCAGGGACTATGGAAGAAACCGGGTGTATTCAATGTTGAAGAATTTGATCCTGATCCCTTCATGGCTGAACTAAATAAACTGGGATTGCCATGGGTGGAACAGCATAACGTCGACATTGAACTTTAACCAGTCTGGTTGTTAAATCCTGATATTTAAAATTTAAGTTATTTACTTTGAAAATTGACTACAGCAAAATACCCTCTCCCTGTTATGTAATTGACGAGGAGCGTTTCAGGGGGAACCTTTCTCTTATTAAAAGCGTATCGGATCAGTCGGGAGCCGAGATAATCCTGGCTTTCAAGGGATTCGCCATGTGGGGAGTATTCCCGATACTCAGGGAATATGTATCAGGAGCGGCGGCCAGCTCCCTCGATGAGGCCCGGCTTTGTTTTGAGGATATCGGTTCACCTGCCCATACCTATTCGCCTGTTTATAAGGAAAATGACTTTCTCCCAATCGTCAGGTACAGCTCGCATATCACATTTAACTCGATCAATCAGTACAGAAAGTACGCTTCCGAGCTAAGAAAGTACCCGGGAGATATTTCAGCAGGACTGAGGATAAATCCTGAGTTTTCAGAAGTAAGTCACGGCATCTATAATCCCTGCTCACCGGGTTCGCGTCTTGGCGTTACTGCAGCTGAACTCGGCGACGGTCTTCCTGAAGGTATAGAGGGACTTCATTTTCATGTGCTGTTCGAGTCCGATTCTTTTGCACTGGAAAAAGTTCTTGATATTGTTGAAGCCAGATTCGGACATCTGTTCCCCTCGCTTAAGTGGATCAACATGGGAGGAGGGCATCTCATGACTAAAAAAGGATATGATACCGATCACCTCGTAAAAATAATAAGAAGGTTCAGGGAAAAGTCGGGACTCCATGTGATTCTTGAACCGGGAAGTGCATTTGCCTGGGAAACAGGTGAACTGGTTTCAACCGTCGAAGATATTGTTGAAAACAGCGGTATTAAGACAGCCATTGCCGACATCTCTTTCACTGCACATATGCCCGACTGTCTTGAAATGCCATATAAACCGAAAATACTCGGGGCATCTGATCCTGTTCCCGGACTGCCCACCTACAGGATCGGAGGCAATTCCTGCCTTTCCGGCGATGTAATGGGCGACTGGTCGTTCGAAACCGAACTGAAACCAGGAGACAGACTCATTTTCCTCGATATGATCCACTACACAATGGTTAAAACCTCCACCTTCAATGGCGTTCATCATCCGTCTATCGGGTTATGGACCCTTGATGGCAAATTCAGGCTTCTGAAGGAATTTGGTTACGAGGACTATAGAAACAGATTATCATAAGAATTAAGTTTTTTTCCTTTCTCGCGAAGACGCAAGTTGAAATTTTCCTGATGACTGATTTCCTCTGTGTAACTCTGTGCTTCTCTGTGTCCCTCTGTGAAATTTAAAAATTAAGAACTTACACAGAGATCACAAAGCTACACAGAGTTCCACAGAGGTCGTCTGAGTTACACTATTGTCTACCTAGACATAAATCGCTATATCCGAAAAAAGGACTTTGAGATCTGTGTTTAAAATACAATGAGTAAAAAGTACTATTTTCTGTTTATTGTAATATCCGTTACAAGTAGTCTCGCATCGCCTTTTACTGCATTAACGATTTTCAATGCCACTTCAGCCGGATCCATAAAGTTAGTTAAGTCACGCGATTTATCAACTATACTCCAGAAGTCTGTTCTCATGCCTCCCGGATATACTGCTATGATATTCTTTTTTGTGCCCTTGTATTCAGTCCTGAGAGCCTCCGTGTACCCTCTGGCACCCCATTTGGCAGCACAATATATCGTCTCGTCAGCTCTTCCAATCAGTGAAGAAGTCGACATTATGTTGATTATTGTAAGTTCATCTTTGTCGGGGGTGATTCTCAGAATTTCTGTTGTCAGCAGTATCATCCCCTTAAGATTGGCCTCGAAGATATTTTCAATCAATTGTGCTGTTGTATTTTTTGCTGCTGAAGACAGACCTTGTCCGGCATTGTTGAAAAGATAATCGACTTCATAATCGTTTTCTTCAATGAAGGCCCCGGTATGTTTTATGTCATTCTCATCACCGATATTGCATACAAGCGATTCAGTTTTTCCGCTGTTGGATGATTTGACAAGCCTTGACATGGCCATCCCAAGTTTCTCCTTGTTTCTGCCCAGGATAAGCACATTATTTCCTGATTTGACAAGAAGATCGGCAATTTCGAGACCAAGACCGCTGCTGCCTCCACTGATTACAGTTAACTTTTTCATCTCATGTTTTTTCAAATATATTGATTATTGCATAACCATTCCTAAAATTTACTTTTATAAAGAAAAGTATCTTGCTTTTCGTAATTTTACGGCTCAAATTCTGATTATGCATAGAAGCAGGACTAAGACCTGGGCACATCTTTCACTTTTGGCTGCCAACATTATTTACGGACTGAATTATTCTATAGCCAAAGCGGTTATGCCCGAATCAATTAAGCCCTTCGCCCTTGTTTCATTCAGAAGCGCATGTACGGCTTCATTATTCTGGATTACAAGTCTTTTCATGCGTAAAGATCCGGTAGTGGGAAAGTATCTTTTATATCTTTTCGCCTGTTCTTTCTTCGGAGTTGTCATAAATCAGACATTGTTTCTTTTAGGGCTAAGCATGACTTCACCCATTAACTCTTCAATTCTCCTGTCAACTAACCCTATATTTGCCTTTGTCTTTGCCGCCATTATACTTAAGGAGAAGATAACCATTCTCAGAGGTTTTGGGCTTACCCTTGGATTCATTGGAGTGTTAATACTGATTTTACAGAACGGAACTCCGGATATGGCAAGTACCACTTTTCTGGGCGATATGTTCACACTGGTCAATACAATCAGCTGGGCTTTTTATACAGTTATAATAAAGAGAATGCTTGATAAATACCATCCGGTAACGGTTATGAAATGGACTTTCCTGTTCGGACTGCTGACAAACATACCGGTCGGTTATCATCAGTGGAGCAAAATGGATTGGTCGGCAATATCCCTGAATGGCTGGCTTGGAATCGGTTTTGTTGTCGTTTTTGCCACCTTCCTGGGCTACCTGCTTATTATTTTTGGATTAAGAAGGCTTAGCCCGACTATAGTCAGTACCTATACTTATACTCAACCAATTATTGCTGCTTATGTTGCTTCATTTCTGGGTCAGGACCATATAGATCTGGTGATGATTTTGTCTGCCCTGCTGATTTTTTCAGGCGTATTTGTAGTAAGCTTTCAAAAACAGTCTGAAACCATGAATATTCTAACGCACAAGCTGAAATTCATTGGATCCCTGTGGAAAAAGGGCGATGAAAATAACCTTTAATTAAAGCTGATATTGATGAAAAAATTCTCTTTTCTGTTTCTGCTTTCCATTTTATTCCTGTCAGGATTCAGCAAAGATGGTTATCCCCGGAATCTTCAGGCAGATGTCATATCTTATCGTTTCTCCCTGGCATTGAACGATTCAACTGATAAAATCAGGGGAAATGCTCTGATAAAAGTCAGATTTCTGTCATTGGCTTCATCAATTGTTTTAGATCTTAATGGAGTTGGCAGTGGCGGGAAAGGCATGATTGTAACAAATGTTACAATTTCAGGTACCTCGGTGAAGTGGAAGCATATTGAAGGGAAGCTTGATATTCGAATGAATAAGCCCGCAGCCGCAAATGACACTCTTGAATTCTTAATTGATTATTCAGGAATTCCTTCTGACGGTCTTATCATATCTAAGAATAAATTCGGAAACCGGACATTTTTTGCGGATCACTGGCCCGACCGGGCTCATTGCTATTTGCCATGTATTGATCACCCTTACGACAAGGCAACTGTTGATTTTATAATTACTGCTCCTGACCATTATAAAATTGTAGCCAGCGGAACAGTTGAAGAAGAATCCGACCTTCCGGGACCGAATACACTCACCCGCTGGTATGAAACTGTTCCCCTCGCCACCAAGGTTATGACCTTCGGTGCAGCCTCTTTCGCTGTTAAACCTGAAGGTCTGGTTTCGAATGTGCCTGTTTCTACCTGGGTATTTCCTGAAAATATGGTGGAAGGCTTTTCTGATTATTCAGTGGCGGTTAAGCCAATGGCCTACTATATAGGCACTTTCGGGAACTATCCCTATGAAAAGCTGGCAAATGTTCAGTCGAAGACCATTTATGGAGGCCTGGAGAATGCAGGAACAATTTTCTATTCCGAAAACTCCGTAACAGGGAAGAGCATGGCTGAAGGGCTGATCGCCCATGAAATTGCGCATCAATGGTTCGGTGACTGTGTTACGGAGGCCGACTGGCACCATATTTGGCTCAGCGAAGGTTTTGCCACCTACCTCACTTCCTTGTATTTCGAAGCAGCACAGGGACGAAAAAGACTTGAAAAGGATATGTCTTCTTCGCGTTCAAGAGTTTTGAAATATTATGAAAAGAAACCTGCTCCTGTGATTGATACAACAGTTACAAATCTTATGGAGTTGCTGAATCCCAATTCATACCAGAAGGGAGCCTGGGTTCTTCACATGCTCCGTTATGAAATCGGGGATGACAAGTTTTTCAAAGGAATGAGGCTCTATTTTGAGAGGTTCAAAAATTCAAATGCACTAACAGCCGATTTTCGTAAGGTGATGGAAGAGGTCAGCGGGAAGAACCTTGATATCTTCTTCAGGCAGTGGCTCTATATTGCAGGTCAGCCGGAACTTAAATTTTCGAAACAGCCCGGTAAGACGAAAAATGAAACAGAAATAATCATTGAACAGAAGCAGGATTATTTATTTAAATTTCCACTCGAGCTTCTCCTGAAAGATTCTACAGGTGAGAAACATGAAAATATTTTAATCAAAGACAGGGTTACAAGAATCATTGTACGCGATATGACCGACCCGCAAATCACTCCTGATCCGAAAATTAACCTGCTGTTTCGGATTGCGGAATTCTGATTGCGGATTTCGGATTTTTGATTGCGGATATTTGGCTCCTGACTTCCGACTTCGGACTTCGGACTCCCAACTACTTGTCTATCACCCCCGATCCAATAACTTCTTCTCCGTCATAAAACGCCGCGAACTGACCGGGAGTTATTCCCCTTTGCGGTGAATCGAAAATAATATACAGGCCATTATGGCGATAAAAGAGCCTTGCTTTCTGCAAAGGCTGGCGGTAACGTATCCTGACGAGGTAGTCGCGGCATTCTCCGGGCTCCATTTTCAGATCTGTTCTTATCCAGTGAATCTCATCATTCCTTATGAAAAGCCCTTTACGGTTAAGTCCGGGATGAGCATGTCCTTCACCTGTATAAACAATATTTTGCTCAACATCGGTTGCAATGACGAATAAAGGTTCTTTATATCCTCCGACATTCATTCCTTTCCGCTGACCGATTGTGAAGAAGTGAGCCCCATTATGCTCTCCTACAACTTTTCCAAAGGCAGGCTGGTATTTAAAGGGTTCCGCGAGAGAGCTTAGCATTTCATCGGATGCTTGAGCGGAAGGCAGACCTTCGTTTAGCTCAGGGTAAAGCGTAAAATCCTTTATTTCAATAATATTACCCTTTTTTGCTTCAAGTTTTTGCTGAAGAAAGGTTGGAAGATGCACTTTCCCCACGAAACAAATACCCTGCGAATCTTTACGGGTAGCTGTGGCAAGTCCCAGTTTCTCCGCAATCGTCCTTACCTCAGGTTTTCTCAGTCCTCCAATGGGAAAGAGCGCTGTTGACAGCTGTTTCTGGCTAACCTGGCAAAGGAAATAACTCTGGTCCTTGTTATCATCCACCCCTGAAAGGAGTCTGTAATAAGTTGTATCACCCTTACTGATTTCCGCTTTCCTGCAATAATGACCGGTAGCAACATAATCGCCTCCAAGCCGTCGGGCTTCCTCCGCGAATGAATCGAATTTTATCTCCCTGTTGCACAACACGTCGGGATTGGGTGTTCTTCCCTTCCCGTATTCCGAAAACATGTAATCGACCACCCTCTGACGATATGGACCACTGAGGTCAACCTGGTGAAAGGGTATCTCAAGTTTTTTGGCAACCATTTCAGCAAACATAATATCATCCTCCCAGTGACAGTCGCTCTGGAGCAAACCCGTTGTATCGTGCCAGTTCTTCATGAACAAGCCGGTTACTTCATATCCTTCTTCCTTAAGAATCCAGGCCGCGACGCTTGAGTCAACGCCTCCCGATAAACCTACTACCACCTTTTTTTTCACAGCCCAAAGTTAAGGAAAAAGCAATAAAAACGATACCTTTAAACTCTATGGGAAAAGGAACACTGACTATCTGCAGCGCATCAGCCGGATCGGGCAAAACATACAAGCTCACAGGTATTTATCTTGCAAGCCTCTTCCGTTCGAGGAATAATTACAGGAGAATACTCGCAGTAACCTTCACCAACAAGGCAACTGCAGAGATGAAATCAAGAATACTTGAGAATCTTCACAGGCTTGCCATCGGTGAACAGTCAGATTACCTGCCGGAACTTGTAAGGGACTCTGGTAAAACTGAAGCTGCCATCAGACAGGAAGCAAAAGATATTCTCAATTCCATTCTGCACGATTATTCAAGGTTTTCGGTTTCCACTATTGATAGTTTTTTCTCGAAGATTATCCGTGCTTTCGCTCGTGAGGCCGGCCTGCATTCAGGCTTCAGCTTTGAAATAGACCATACTGCAATACTTTCCGATGCCGTTGATGAAATGATAGCCTCTTCGGCTGACGATATCCGGCTTAAAAAGTGGCTTACTACCTACGCTTTAAAGAACATCGATGAGGAGAAGAGCTGGAATATCAAGAATTCTGTAATAAAACTGGCAGAAGAGCTTTTTAAGGAGAAGTACAAGATCCTTTCAACCGATGAAAAGTCGAATCTTGAGAATAAGGAATTCCTGATCGGGTATATTGAGCGAATTAGAGCAATCAGTGCCTCTTTCGAGAAAAAGCTTAAAGAGTTTGGCGATAAGGCTGCTGCTTTGTATTCTCAATACGGACTCACCGACGATATGTTCTTTCAAAAGGGCAGGGGAGTGCCCGGCTATATAAGAGGACTATGCGATGGATCTGTTAAACCCCCGAATAACTATGTTCTTGAAATTCTGAATGATCCTCCAAAATGGACAAGCGGCAAACCTTCTCCCAGTCTTTTGTCAGCAATTACGGGAGGCCTTGATGCAATTATAAGGGAAGCAGTAACATTTTTTAATAGTAATAAACTTGATTACAACACTTCAGGTGCAATAATTGAATATTTGTATGCACTTGGGATCTTATCGGATGTTCTTCATAATGTACATGTTATAACTGATTCTGAAAACAGTTTCCTTCTTTCTGATGCGGGAGAAGTGCTTAGCCTGATAACCCGTGGCGACCAGTCGCCTTTCATCTATGAAAAGGTGGGAAACAGGTATGAGAATTTCATGATCGACGAGTTTCAGGATACATCAATTATTCAGTGGAACAATTTCAAACCGCTTATCGAAAACAGCATGGCGGAAGGACACGATAACCTTGTTGTTGGCGACGTAAAACAATCAATTTACAGGTGGCGCAACAGCGACTGGAAAATTCTGGGGATGACACTTTCGGGTATGGCCGACAATGACAGGTTTATAAGTGATCCGCTTAAGACCAATTACAGGAGCCGTTCAAACATTATTAGGTTCAATAATTCCCTGTTCTCGTCTATTCCTGTATTATTCGACAGGGAACTTTCGGATGTTAAACAGCCTGTTAGTTTCAGAGTCCTCTATTCTGAAGCAGTTCAGGACGATCCCGGAAAAAAGGAGGGAGGGTATGTACGGATCGAATTCATTGAGGATTCAAAGGAAATGAGATGGCAGGATGCAGTCCTCGAAAAGCTGCCCGGAATTATTGAAACTTTCCAGGATAAGGGTTACGGAGCATCCGATATAGGGATTATTGTGCGCGACGGAAAAGAAGGCGCCTCAGTGCTTAAAACCCTTATAGATTATAGTAACAGCTGTTCTCCTGAAAAAAAAGAAACATACAATTATAATGTTGTCTCTAACGATTCTCTTTTGCTGTCAAACTCACCGGCAATAAACTTCATTATTTCGGTTTTGTCAGTCGTTAGTAATCCTTCCGATGTTATTAACATGGCAATGATGGTCAGGCTTATCTTGCTTGCCAAAGGGGAAGGTGGTGCCGAAAATGCAGAATTGTCAGTTGATAAAATACATGAACATTCCAATGTTTATTTTCCTTCCGGTGTCTGGGCTTTTTTAGATACCCTTAAAGAGCTGCCTCTCTTTGAAGCCACCGAAAGCATAATTAAATTCTTCGGACTGGGAGCGTTTTCCTGGAATGTCGCCTATCTCAATACTTTTCAGGATATTGTTCTGAGTTTTGCGGGGAAGAAAAACCCCGACGCAGTTTCATTTCTGGAATGGTGGGCCGAAACGGGATTTAAAAAGTCGGTTGTCCTGCCCGATAACCAGGAAGCCATCAGGATACTTACTATCCATAAGTCGAAGGGACTGGAATTCAAGGTTGTTCTTCTGCCGTTTATAAGGTGGAACCTCGATCACGATGCCGGCAAACAGCCTGTCATGTGGGTAAATCCAGGCAGACCTCCCTTCGACGATCTTGGAATTGTTCCGGTTAAATATGGCTCAGGTTTAAAAGAAACTATTTTTTCAGAGGAATACAACGATGAGAAATTTTCGGTTTACCTCGATAACCTTAACCTCCTCTATGTAGCCCTCACGCGTGCAAAAGACGCTCTATGGGGATTTTCAGTAAGGAATCCGAAAAGCAAAAATTCAATCTCAAGGGTGCTTGCAGAAACATTATCAGGCAGTTTCGATTCTCAAAATGAAAATAGCCTGAGATTGAATGATTTCTACAATACAGAAACAGGTGTTTTTGAATTAGGTGAAATACCCGAAAACAGTAATGAACCCCATTTTTTTCAGGGACTTACGGCAACTGAATATTCAGTTAGTACTGCAATAGATTCGCTCAGACTAAAACTACACGGGGAGAATTATTTCGCTGCCGGTAAAGCCGACCTTAAGAAAAAGATTAACTACGGAAAGATGATGCACACTGTATTCGAAAGCGTCAGGATTCCTTCTGACGTACCTGGTGCAGTCAGACGACTTGTTTTGGAGGGAATAATTACAGATGCTGAGGCTGCGGACATCGAAACAAGAGTAAATAGTCTTATTGCCGGTCCGGAAGTCAGCGAGTGGTTCCTGCCCGGAAATGACGTTCTGACCGAAGCCGGGATCCTAATGCCTTCGGGTAGTACACGGCGTCCCGACAGGATTATTTTCCGGGATGGAAAAATCACTATTATCGATTTTAAATTCGGTGAAGAAAATGCCCGTTACGCTGATCAGGTTTCCAGGTACCGGGGTTTAATGTCAGGAATGGGGTATGAGAACATAGACGGGTTTATCTGGTATGTCGACAAGAATTTAATTGTCCCTGCTTAGATGTAAACGGAAAAGATAAAAAAATGATATATTCCTGGGGGCACGAACGAAGATTCAATGCCTATTCAAACTATTTCAGGCAGATTTATGGGGCAAGGGTACAGAAAGTCTCGATCGATGCAGGCTTTACCTGCCCAAACCGCGACGGTACTAAAGCTTATGGAGGTTGTACTTATTGCAATAACGACGCCTTCAATCCTTCTTATTGCCAGCCTTCGAAAAGCATTACAAGGCAAATTGAGGAAGGAGTAGAGTTTCATAAACGGAGGTACAACGAAGCTTCGTCATATCTGGCCTATTTCCAGGCTTATTCAAATACCTATGCTCCGCTCGGGGACCTTAAAAAACTCTATGAGGAGGCTTTAAGCTACGAAGGAGTTATTGGACTTATAATCGGTACTCGTCCCGACTGTATCGATGATGAGAAGCTTGATTACCTGAAAGAGCTTTCAAAGAAGTATTATGTTGCTGTAGAATATGGCATTGAATCGTGCTATAACACTACCCTGAAGAGAATTAACAGGGGGCATACTTTCGAAGAGGCTGAAGATGCAGTAGTACGTACGGCAGGACGCGGAATAATTACCGGTGCTCACTTTATTTTCGGACTTCCCGGTGAGACAAGGGAAGAGATGCTGAAAGGAGCTGATATTATTTCAGAGTTGCCGCTCACTACTGTTAAATTCCATCAGCTGCAGATCATCAGGGGAACCACCATGGAGAAGGAATTCGAAAATAATCCTGCAGATTTTGAGTTGTTCTCGTGGGAGGAATATCTCGATTTCTTTATTAAATTCCTTGAAAGACTTAACCCGGCAATCGTTGTGGAACGATTTACAGGAGAAGCTCCCCCACGCTTTCTGAAAGGCGAACCGTGGGGTAAGAAAAGAACAGATCAGATCGTAGGACTTGTCGAAAAGAGGCTTGAAGAACTAGATACATGGCAGGGAAGGCTATATGATATTCGGGGCACGGATTGCAAATCCGCGCCAGCAAAGACTGGAACTTCCTGACCTGCAAGACTGGCACGACCTGCAAGACCTGCACGACCTGCAAGACCTGCAAGACATAAATAAAAAAAGATGAATTACTTCCTTGAAAAAATAGCCGGATCATTATACTCCGAGTTTGGTAACACCCTTAACCGCCACTGCCTCGTATTCCCAAGCAGACGGGCAGGGCTATACCTGATTAAATACCTCGCCGCGGGACTTGAAAAGCCTGTATGGGCACCACCGGTAATGACAATCAACGACCTGTTCCGTTCATATACCCCGCTTCAGACTGCAGGAAACGAGACACTTCTTTTTGAACTTTACAAGATCTACCGGAAAATAAAGCATTCTCCCGTAAGCTTCGATGATTTCTTCTTCTGGGGCGATATGCTCCTGAACGATTTTGACGATGTTGACAAATATCTTGTTGATGCTTCTCTGTTATTCAGGAATATCAGGGATATTAAGGAGATTGACAATCTGTTCGGAGGTTTAACTGAAGAACAGGTATCGATAATTAAAAAGTTTTGGGTGAATTTCGAACCTGATAAGGTCACCAACGAAAAAACAGGATTCATCAGCATTTGGTCAATCCTTTTTGAGATTTATCAGAGTTTCAAAACCTCTTTAAGGCAACAGAACCTCGCTTATGAAGGGATGATCTTCCGTGAACTGGCAGAAGATAATAGCAGGGATCTCATTGCAGGCACTGGCTGGGACATGGTTCATTTCATAGGATTCAATGCCCTGAATGAATGTGAGAAAACTGTGATGAAGAGGCTTAAAAAGTCAGGAAAGGCCAGGTTTTACTGGGATTATGACACCTCGTACATTAAGGATGGAGAGCATAATTCAGCAGGATTGTTCATGCGTATCAACCTGAAGACTTTTGGCAACGACATGCCTGAGGATTGGAATTATAATACAATGCTGTCATCATCGGCGGGAACAGCCAGGCGACGTGTAATTGCAACTTCGTCGGATGTAGCCCAGGTTAAGCTGGTGCCGCGCCTTTTGGAGGAGCTTCAGGGACAGTCACTTGAAAAAATGCACCATACTGCTGTAATACTTGCTGACGAGAACCTGATTGTCCCTGTCCTGACCAGCCTTCCTGAAAATACAGGAGATATTAACATCACAATGGGCTACCCGCTGAAGGAGACACTGGTTTACACACTGATAAAGCAACTGATGGATCTTCAGCTAAAAGCAACAATTAGTGAAGAGGTCCGGATTTTCAGCTGCAGGGAGGTTACAGCCATACTGAAACATCCGTTGATAACGGTTATTGACACTGAATCGAACGGCAAAATACTTGAACATATTACGCAAAATAACCTGGTCTGGATTCCGTCAGTTAAATTTTCAGGACCTGATCATTTTGAACGTATCTTCATAAAACCGGAGTCCCCGATTCATTTGTCAGCTTATTTTAAAGATATTATGTCGCTCATTGCCCCTGGCACTGAGGAGGAAAATGAAACCGAAAGCAGGCAGGGCATTCGTGTAAATATTATTAATGAATTTATTTACAGGGTAATATTATCAATTAATAAGCTTGAATCAATTATTGACAGCATTGATGTCAGTCTGAATACCGTCACCTACATCAGAATCCTCGACAGGATGCTTCGGATGCAGTCGGTTCCGTTTTCAGGAGAACCCTTGTCAGGTGTTCAGATTATGGGGATTCTCGAAACCAGGGCACTTGATTTTAAAAACCTTATAATACTGTCAGTTAATGAGGGAGTTATGCCGGCTATCTCATCAGGTTCATCATATATCCCTTTCAGCATCCGCGAAGCCTTCGGGCTTCCATCGGTAAACCACCAGGAATCAATTTATGCTTATCATTTTTACAGGCTTCTGCACCGTGCCGAAAATGTGACTTTTGTATATAATTCCAATCCTGAGGGAATGAAAAGCGGCGAAATGAGCAGGTTTCTAATCCAGATGAAATACGATGAAAATGCAAGACCGGAATTTCAGGATCTCAGGTTTGAGATAAAGACCCTCGGATCTATACCGCAACAACTTGAAAGGACCGGAGAACATACCCGAAGGCTGATATCACGTTTTACAGGAACGGGCAGGCTGTTATCGCCTTCGGCAATAAACATGTGGCTTAGTTGCAGGATGAAGTTTTTCTACCGCTATGTTAACAACCTGAAGGAACCTGAAACAGTTACAGCCGACATCGATCCTGCAGCTCTCGGAAATATCCTTCACGAGAGCATGAGGAGCCTGTACAATGACTATCGCGGGCAGGTCGTTTCCGGAGAAATATTGGCCTCCATGCTAAAGGATAAAAAACTCTTGCCGGAAATAGCGGGCAGGGCAATTTCTGAGAAATTCAGGGATGGAAGCAAAACTATTATCAGCGGTAGTGAATTGATTGTAAGGGATATTCTGGTAGAGTACATCTCAAGGATACTACGTTCTGATAAAGCGCTTGCTCCCTTTGCCATTCTTAATCTTGAGGATAGCTTCAGCTTTCAATTGCCGGTTGTATCGGGAGAAGCTAATATTAATATCACAACAGGCGGGCAGGTTGACCGCATAGATAACCTCAGGGGTGTTACAAGAATAGTCGACTACAAGACCGGAGCAGTTGCCGACAGCATTGCACTGATCGACGACCTTTTCACTGAGGACAGGAAAAAGGAGGCCGATGCCTGGCTCCAGACCCTGCTTTATTGTGAAGCCTGGCTGGTGAATAACCCCGGAACCATAGTGATGCCTTCAGTTTATAAAATAAAGAAGATGGGCAGAGTGAGCATAGATAATTCACTAAAGCTAAAGACCGACCGTACAGCCGAAGTGTCTGTTACTGATTACTCTGCAGTAAGAACTGAGTTTATGGATGGTCTTGCCGGTGTCGTTAATACAATTTTCAGCAGCCAGGAACCTTTTACGATGACCTCCGACGCCTGGGGCAAATGCGGATACTGTCCTTACAAAGGATTATGCCTGCGATAAAGAAAAAAGGCGCTTCAGAAGACTAAAATTATTCCATATCCTGCTGAAGGGCGGCCATCTTAATGGCTGTAACAGCAGCTTCATCGCCTTTGTTGCCATGTTTGCCTCCGGCCCTGTCAACAGCCTGCTGATGGTCATTGGTTGTAAGTACACCGAAGATGAACGGTATATTATACTCCAGGTTCAGCTGAGTGATGCCCTGGGTGACTCCCTGGCAAATGTAGGTAAAATGTGGTGTTTCTCCCTGGATTACACAACCAAGGCAGATTACGGCATCAACATCATCATATTCCGCAAAAAACTGTCCGCCCAGAGTCAGCTCAAAGGTACCTGGAACGTGTTTTACGATAATATTTTCCTCATCGGCGCCATGTTTCTTCAGAGTCGAGATTGCGCCTTCGAGCAGTGCCCAGGTTATCTCTTTGTTCCAGTCGGCGACAACGATTCCAAAAAGCATGTCGCTGGCATCCGGAACATTCTCCGGATCGTAGGCTGATAAATTGTCTGTACTCATCCTGATATTTTTTAAATAAAAAAACGCACCTTCCTCATATATGTATGAACCCGATGCGTTTTAAGCGGTGATTTAAAACAAGAAGCAGAGGCTACTTTATAAGCAGCTTAATTCTTGCAATATATTTTTCTATAGTAGTACCCTCTGTACTCTCGGGATACTCCTTCTCAATTCTTTCGTAAACTTTCAAGGCTTCTGATAATTTTCCGGTCATCTCATAGATTTCACCGGCTTTCATCAGAAATACAGGAGTATTGAATGAGTTCTTTGCAAAATCAGCAGCCTCGATGTACTTAGCAACACCTTTTTCCAGGTTTCCTGTTTCAACGTATGCGTCGCCTGTAGCTCCTATGGCAAGGGATCCGAGTACCTTGTCCTTTTTTGAATATTTGTTGAGATATTCGATTGCTTCCTTGTACTGTCCGAGATGGAGGTAGCAAATACCAGCACCGTAGCGTGCCAGGTTGCCTGTATTGGTGAGCCTGTATGATTTGGCAATATCAAGGAATCCGAGGTAGTTTCCGTCGCCGTTCAGAGCAAGCTTAAGAGAATCCATTTCGAGGTATTTCTGTGCCTGGTAGACCTGGGTCTGGGCCTCTTCATTCCTATTGTTCATATAAAGTTTGCCGAGCCATACAAGACCTACAAGTACAATTATAACGCCCAACCCTGTTAATATTACTTTATAATTATCTTCAAGATACTTTTCAGTTTTTGACAGGGTTTCCTCAACACTTGAAATGGTCTGTGGATTTTCTTCCTTCTTATTTTTGCTCATAAAGGTATTTACTTAATCGCTTAAAAAATTTTTCAACGCAAAAGTAATTTTTTTCGTATAATATTGAAACATTTAGCAAAAAAAATATACTTAAGATGCATAACATGCGACAATAGACTCACGACACACGACACACGACACTATGACTTTAAGTCTCTAAGTCTCTAAGTCTCTAAGTCTCTAAGTCTCTAAGTCTCTCAGTCTCTCAGTCTCTCAGTCTCTCAGTCTCTCAGTCTCTCAGTCTCTCAGTCTCTCAGTCTCTCAGTCCCTAAGTCTCTCAGTCTCTCAGTCTCTCAGTCCCTAAGTCTCTCAGTCCCTCAGTCCCTCTTACCTCATCGCCACAATCATTGCTCCAGTTATATATGCTGCCAGCCACCAGCCATATGCTATAACCGAGTATAGGTGAAGAGAAGGCGAAATCTGGCTATCTGCTTCATTTCTGAGGCGGGATTTCCAAATAAGTATTGAGTCGATCAGCATACCAGCAAGCGATGAATAGCCCAGTATGCCGTGTATTGAAAATGGTCCCTTTGAGGAACCGATGATCATACAGATAGTGGCAGTGATATCAAGTATTACACCAATTGTAAGGAAGGTAAGTACTCTCTTACCAGCCTTTTTTGTCTTTCTTTCCGAATATATGAAGATTGAATAACAGATAAGAGCAAGATTAACTATTGTGGTTCCGGCGATAAGAATTGGTTTCATGGTGGTTGGTTAAAAATTCAGGGGCAAAGATAGGAATTTTTATCTTTTCGTAGAGTCGGGAGTCGGAAGTTGGGAGTCGGGCCTCCAAAATCTTGTCTTCTCTCCCCTGTTAATTTGTTATATTTGTGAGATATTGATTGATTTTAAAAAACTAAATTGCATGGATGACCAGGACATTAGATGGCTGCAACGCTTTAGCAACTATAAAAAAGCGTTATTGCAGCTCCAAAAGGCCGTAACCCTGGCCAATGAAAGAAGCCTGACCGAAATAGAACAGCAAGGGCTGCTTAAGGCTTTCGAATTCACTCATGAACTAGCATGGAATGTTATGAAGGATTTCTTTGAATACCAGGGAAATGTTTCAATAAAGGGTTCACGCGATGCCATAAGAGAAGCTTTTGCAACAGGCCTTGTTGAGGAAGGTGAAATTTGGATGGATACAATAAAAAGCAGGGTACAAACAGTACATGCTTACGACGAAAGCACAGCCAGCGAAATCGCGGCAAAGGTAATTGAAAGGTATTTTCCTGTTTTTATCGGTTTTAGAGACAAAATGGAAAGTTTGACAGAAGGGAATTAATATGCCATACGGACTTAACGAAAATACTATCAAGGCGATTCATACAATATTCGCAAGTTATCCCGACATCGATGAAGTTATTTTATATGGTTCGCGGGCAAAAGGCAACTACCGCCCCAACTCAGATATCGATCTTACCATAAAGGGAGAAAATCTTAATTTAACTACTCAGTTCAAAATAGAAACTGAATTAGATGACTTGCTTTTGCCATATAAAATAGATTTGTCCATTTACAATAGTATTGAAAACCAGAATTTGACAGACCATATTTTGAGAGTAGGTATTGTTTTTTACGAAAAAGAGATGGCAAATAGAGGGAAATAGAATTTTCAAACCCGCTTTTCAATTTCTAAAACCTCCAACTGATCTGCTCCTCTCTTAAAATGATCAGAAATGAACGATAAGAGCGGTTTTGTTTGGTACATGATATGCTTTTAATCATAAATGCAAAAATATGTGCGAGAGGTATATCGCGGATTAAACAATTGTTTCTATATTTTGGGACTATTAAACGTTCCGCCCATTAATATAAACCTCCCGGAATATGAAATTCAAACTGCTCCAGCTTAAAAAAGTCAGGGAAAACCTCATTGCATCGGAAAAAACGGAAGATAAGCATTCCGGCAGACGTGATTTTATCCGTACCATGGGACTTGGATTATTGTCGCTGAATCCTGTTGCAAGGACTTTCAGGGCAATAAATAATCAGCCATTCGATATAAGGATGAGCAATGACAGGTTTTCAGTATCCAGGAACGGATCCGTAGAATGGGAAATTTCCCGTGGTTTTTTCGAAAAGGGATTTTCACTTGCACTTGAAACAGGGGAGGAGAGTTACAATCTCTCTGCTGATAGGTTGATTGTAAACAACTCAACACTGGGGTTTTCGCTCGATGCGGATATTTACACAGTGGAAGGCAGATGGGTCATGGATCTTAAAATTCCGGGCCTCGGAATTGATCAGAAGGTTGACTTTCTTGAATGGCTCGATAAAAACTCAACAGCCTCCGGAGATGCTGCCTTCGGCAGGCAAAGGATAGTGTTGAATTCGGGCGACGCAATAGAATGGGAGGGGAACTGTCCTGTGACCCTCGATGCCGGATGGAAAATGGCTGTGAAGAGCGAAAACGGAATTTCCTTCTGCATAAACGGGAACGATTACAGCAACAGCGATATACTGCTTGAACCCTATGGGGGACAGGCTGATTCATTTCTGACTTCCGTCTCCCGCGGCTCCTTGAAAATTACGGCTCCTGGTTTTAAAGGATGGGAAGAGTTCATTTCCGCATTAAACTTTTATGACGGCAATAATATCTCTGTGTACGGTTCAGACCCTGATCTGCATGCTGTTGCCGCAGTAAATGGCAGCGGATCTGCATTTAAGGCATTGTGGGTCACTCAGAAGGATGGTTATCTCCAGTACAGCCCTTCATCAGGATCGGAGGAGAAATTCATTTTTGCGCCTTATTTTTGGTATTCGGAATACAGGGACGATAATGCTCCTCAATTTTATCTTGCCGGCAGGCTGAAGGAAAAAGAACAATGGGTCTCAGGTCGTCTTGGCTCGATGAAATTTGCCAATGGTGCCGGATATCCCGGTTTTGAGGCTTTCGGATTTCAAAATACGATTACCAGGCACATCTGTGAGCTTCTGTTGCAGTCATTCAATCCGGTGGTTGCGGGAGCCGTTACTCTTCCGTTTATGTTCCCGGAGGCAATGGCAGTACGCATAAATTCTTCAGGTAACGTTCCGGATGAGGATGAAAATAAGTTATTTGTGGAGGAAGGAAATGACGAATTAAGAGATATCGTCCAGGACATCCCACGTAACCAGAGACAGGTTAATACCCAGAAGCAGGTCAATATCCAAAGGCAGCCTGCCGCTTCATCAGTTTCTCAGATGAAAATAAACTTCCGGGAAGTAAGGCTTGAACCCAGACGGGCAATAAAGATAAGTCTGTTACGACCTGAAGATCTTATTCAGCTCGACTTCGAGTTTCATAATTTTGGCTTTTCAGGCGGGGGACAGGGAGGTTTTCTACAGCTGGATGACAGCAGTCAGAAAGGAGTAATGATCGTTCACTTTCCAACACAGCACACTCTCGAAGAAGCATGGTTTGAAACAGGCAAAATCCCCGCAACAGGCAAGGAAGAGCCCATAGTACTTCCTGCACGGCAGATCAGGGCGCGCAAGAGCAGGCTTGTTTACGAACTTGCTGCCGGTAGCGCGGGTTTTCCCCTTATGCTTGAAGAATTGCTCGACTGGTCAAGATTTAGCCTGAGAGTTCATCCCAGGGCTTACATTAAGCTTCCTTCACTTCTTAAGAGGAGGTCTTATACGGCTGGCACTGCAAGTCAGAAACGGGTGAAAACAGCCGACAACATTATCGACCGGAAACAGGGTTCACTGGATTATCAGTTGAGGCTGATGGAGAGAAAAAGGGTGGTTGATCAGGATGAATATTTTATAAACAGTGAAAATGCTGTCAGGCTTTTTCACAATGATATTGCACCAACCGTAGCACCTTCATTTAATTTTGCAAATTTTTCGAAGGACTGGCTGAAACCCGGTCCTGTTCCCGATGACTGCACATCTATTGAAGCTCCCGCCTTAATGTACATCTCGCCTAACCAGATTAACGATTTCGTTCACAGCCGGGCTTTGAAGTCTTTTGAGACCGAGGTGGCAGAATCGCCGGATATGATCTCAAAGCTGAGGGTTTATGATAAACAGACGGGTGGGCAGAAGGGCTCTGTTACCGAGCTCTGGCATACAAAACTGGGTGTAAGGCTTCGTGATGGCGGTATAAGTACCTCAAGTCTTCAGAACTTCAAAACAATAAGGGTATTGTGGGCCTTTGAGGCTGATGAGGATTATAAATACCAGGCACCACTTTATAAGCCATTCATGACCTCACTTGATGCCTCCGACAGGCAGGTTCTTGTACATCAGACATCGAACTTCAGTGAAAAGTTCACACCCGTGCCTGTTCCGGTTAAGAGCCTGATGCTGACAACTCTGGGAGCATACCTCAACTGGCATGTTTTCTTTCGTCTGCCGCCTGAGTATACAAATAACCTTAATATTATTGAATGGCAGCACCTTGCCACCCTGGGACGCGATCATTATGTGAAAGTTGTAAGGGAAGGGTATCTCTTTCCTTTCGGTCATAAAGCTGCCCTGGTCAAGATCACCGAGAGAAAATTCCATAATGAGACCCGTGCGGCAATAAACCGGCAGAGAATGTATGTTGTAATCCTTGAGAAAGAGGTGGAATACAGGCGCACTGACCCGGATAATGTATTCATTGAGTTTCCGTTCGAAAAGATCAGGATAGTAAATGATTATACTCCTGACATCGACCATCCTTCGGGTTCAACCCTTGCCACTTTCAGCAATAAGAAAATTATTTTCAGGCTCACCGGAACTAAAGACAATGAACCTGCTGAAAACGTCTCATATAACTTTTATATCTGCGTCGGGGGAGGGAAATTCATGTTCGACATCGAAGGTATCGATAAAGAAGGTTTTGAGCATAAATTCAGGATCCCTCTCGTCTTTGTAGAAAACATAATCGGCCGTACGAAAGACAATGTTGATACTATCGTTGCAAAGTACAATGAGAAGGCAGAAGAGGCTGGTACTTCAAACCTAAACGGGCAGAAAATCGCGTTTGCGGAATGCCTCGTCGACGGGGATACGGCCTTTGAGACTAAGTCGGTGACCTTTAACGGACAGTACTATCCTGCTAAAGGCATCCCCGATCTGAAGTTTCACCCTAAAATGAAGAAGGCAAACATCTATCTCAGGCAGGTGGAAGAACTTACCGGAAAACGTGAAGCTGTGCAGATCTCACTGACCGACGACAGCAATCAGGGCCATGTTTTTGCCGCTGTAACAGGAGCAAAAGTCGATTTTACAGGAGGATCGGACAAAGCCGGAGGATTCCTCTCACCCAATATGGATATTTCGGCTCTCAGCCGTCTGCAGGGGCCGGTTGGCGGAACAATGGATAACTGTAAAAACCTTAAATTCAATGCTGAAGAATTTTTCAAGTCGGTCTCCCTGCCATCAGCAAAAATATTCGGCTGTATCGATGTTTTCAGCCTGCTGAAAATCGTCGACCTGGGTGGAACTTTCGGTTCTTATACCTCGGTGATAGGATCACTCAAAGATGAAATGAACGGCATAAAGAGCGAGATTCTTTCACTCGAAAATCAGGCCAGAGAAACGGCCTCAGATCTGAGCAGCTCAATTCTCGCAAAAAAAGAAGAACTTAAGATAAAAGTGGCTAAACTATTGGAGGCCATTAACAGTAATGTTCCAAGAATCCCGGGATTCAAGACTTATTTTACCGATGAAGCCTTCTATGCCGAATACCGCTGGCAACCCGAAATGAAAGGATCGTCGATAGAAGTCTTTCCCGGAATGCTTACAGTAAATGTAACTGATCCGGCAAAGGCCCTTGAGGTTATAACCCTTCTTGAGAAGCCTTTTGATATGTCGCAGCAGGCAAAGATGAACGGAAGCGCCAGGTTCAGTAATTTTGAAGTTGTTGTGGCAAAGATGATAGGCGTTAGTTTCAAATACCTTGAATTCAAAACGGGATCATCACAGAAGACCGATGTGAAAGTGGAACTGGCAACTCCTGTTCCGATTTCGTTCATGGGGCCCCTGAGCTTTGTGAACAGCCTCCAGAGCATAATTCCCTCATCAGGATTTGCAGGCGACGGCCCTTATGTTGATCTTTCGCCAACAGGTGTAACCGCAGGATTCTCAATTAGCATTCCCAGTATTGAGGTCGGCATCTGCAGCATAGCGAATATCAGCCTTGGAGCCAGTGTAACCCTTCCCTTTACTGGAGACCCGCTTCTCCTTGCCTTTAATTTCTGTACCCGTGAAAATCCTTTCCTCCTTACAGTCTCCTGTTTCGGTGGTGGAGGATTTTTCAGGCTGGTAACCTCCCTGAAACAGATTGAGACAGTGGAGGCTGCCTTTGAATTCGGGGCTTCAATGTCGCTTAATGTGGGTGTTGCCTCAGGAAGCGTCTCGGCAATGGGCGGGATCTATTTTAAATCGGAACACGCAGTAATAAACGGTTACGATGCAAATATTGTAGTCCTTACGGGTTATCTTAGGCTTAACGGCAGGCTTTCAATTATCGGGCTCATTACGGTGTCGCTGGAGTTCTATCTGGCATTCACTGCCAACTTTGTCAGCAAGAACGGAAAAGATGTTGTAGACAAGCTTGTTGGGGAGGCTACACTTAAAGTAAAGGTTGAGGTTTTATTCTTCAGTAAAACTGTATCAGTAACTGTAAGGCGTGAACTCCAGGGTGCTGACGCCGATCCGAAATTCACCCAGATGATACTTCCGGAAGACTGGGAAGAGTATTGCCTTGCATTTGCCGGTTAACAAATTAATGTTTAAACATCACTGATATGTCGCAGGAAATAATTTTTACAGCTTTGCCAAACGGTCGAACTGAAACTTCAGGAAAACAATACCTGAAACTCTCGGTTTTTACTACTATTCAGATTAAGACTCCCGGCGAATCAAAGCTTGCTGATTATGAAGATATCCTAAACTGGCCTGATAAGATTACAGGCGCCGTATTCAAATTCAGGGCCGGAAATGGCAGCTTGATTGATGCAACCCTCGATGCCGGCAAAATTGACGCCTCGCTTTATAAAAGTATTTTTCACAAGGATATCAGGCTTAAGGGTTACCTGCCTGAAAATTTTACCAATCTCCGGATAAATTCCTTCCCGGCACAAAGCATTAAGGATTATCTTCTTAAGAATTACCTACAGACAGCCATTGAAAGCCCTACCAGGCTGGTAAGCGCCGAGAAATTCATCGACGAAGAACGCTTTGGTGTTATTTCGCGCTACACAATTGATGAAAATGAGTTTGAACGAGCTAAAATCCAAAAAACAAGGATACAGCCGGCGAAATCAAAGCTTCTGATAAAACGTCCGGGGGGGGTCGACGCAATGACTGATTCAGGAGCTAATCTGAAGTTTACAAAGATGCCTCTGAAGATGGATCCCAGGACTGACTTTACCCTGTTCCGGAATTTTCACCGCACTGAAAAATGGAAGAGAAAAGCAGAACCACTGAAGATTAAAAAGCCGGAATTCGAATTCCATCAGATAACTGCAATACTGAACAGTTACCCTATGCTGATGAGAAAGCTGGGATTTATCCTTGATTTTACAATCCCATATGACAGCACACTTGCAAAAATCGGAGGAATAAGCCTTGTTCCCTCATCAATAGCCTTTGAAGAAAGTGAAACAGTAGTCTCTGTGCCAACGACGGCATATGCAATTACCGATGACGGCTTTTTTACCGATGACAATGAGGGGGCAATATTTAAAAGAGGTTTTGTAAAAATAAACACCGATGATTTTGCGGTTATCCAGATAGATGCTGATGGTGCGGCTATCAAGGCGCATAACCTTGCCGAGAACAAAACGAAACAGATTGCCCGATATCTTGGTGATAAGGCTTCCTCCAGAAGTTTCATAGTGGAGGATGATTCCGAGGATATTAAATTTTCTGAACCTCCTGAGGATGAAGGCTTGCCTTTTATTCGTTCCGCCGGTATAGCCATTACTAAAAATTCAATGGCTGAGCATCTTACACTCGGTATTCAACGCAATTTAAACCTGCGAAAGATCTTTACAGATCAGACTCCCGAGAATAAAATTATGGTCCCGGGCCTCAGGTTGAAATTGCCTGACGACAAGTTGTATTCCTCCGATATTATTCAGGGTTACAGAATGGATATAGCCTATGAAAGCGATCCGGAAAAATGGTACTCGCTTCATTTCAGAAAGGATAGCTATAGCTGGTACGACGAATCATCTGTGGCACACCCTGTTGACGGTATTGAACCCGATGAGGGGTATATTGAGCTTGGCCTTACAGAGGACCCCGATGATCCCTCGGATATGTTTGTGTCGGACACTATTGCACGATGGGAGGGCTGGAGTCTCGCAGTTGGTAAGCCGGGATTCTCCATAAACCATGCTGATGATAGTGAAACTGTACCTAAGGATGGAGTAAAACGCGATTTTGTACATAAAAGCAGGGCAGAAGAAGCAAAGAAATACGCTTTCGATCCCGACCTTCAGTTCAGGGTAAATGCGGCCTCTTCAATAGTGCCGGGGACCTTGCCAAAGCTACGTTTTGGCAAAGATTACCGTATTCGCATCCGTGCCGTGGATCTTGCCGGAAACAGCCTTCCTGTTACTTCAGGTACAACCGACCAGGACCTTACTACTCAGAAGAATATCCGTTATCTGCGCTATGAACCGCTTGCAAGCCCAATAGTACTCGTGGGCAACGAACTCAGGGACGGTGAGTTTCTCGAAAGAATGGTTATCAGGAGCAACTTTGACCAGAGTGTTTCGCAATATGAGGTTAGTCATCCGATAGGAGGAAAGGCCATGGAGGTTTATTCGCAGCGCTACCTGCTACCACCAGACAATAGCCAGGCAATGGCGGAAACACATGGCATGATTGAAAAGGCTTTTACGGGAAATCCTTCGGCCGCAAAGGAAATTTATGATCTCATAGCCGCGCACGAAGGGAAATATGATCGTGAACATGCAACCGTTGAAAAAGTATACAAGCCTTCAGAAGTTGAAGTAATTTATCTTCCGGATCCGATGGCTGCAGGAGTCGCGTTTTTTGTTGCCGACGGATTCGCGACGACCCATTCGCAGGAATTTTTCAAGCCGAGGCTCTTCGGTTTTTTTACCAACGAAGAAATTATGCCGGAAAATACCAACGCTGAAATCCCTCCCGACTGGTACAATGCCAAAGCTGTCACAATAAGGCTTGAAGAGGGTGAACTTTCGGCTGACTGGAATTCATCGGCAAGGATATTGACAGTATTTTTACCTAAAGGTCTGAGAACGAGGATTAAATTCAGCACCTTCTGGCGCGATAAGGATATTAAACAGTTGTCGGCATTCTGGAGCATGATTAAGGAACAATCGCCTTCAAACATAAGCGAACTTGAAAGGCTGATGGCAGCAGGTCAGCACTGGATGATAAGCCCCTCAAGAGAATTTGAACTTGTACATGCAACCCAGCAGCCTGTTGAGGAACCTGTTTTGAAGGCCCTCATCCCGGTGCGCGACTTTGACGACACAACTGCGGATTTAAATGTCAGGTTCCAGGTTCATGGTGAGAGTACCGATAAAGTTGAAATCCAGGCAAAATGGACCGAGCCGCTTGATGACGGTATCTCTGTCTCGGTTAAAGAGAGCCAGGGCAGAAATTCGATTAGGGATATAAACGTGAACTATCACGATGACGTGGTCACTCGAGGTACAATTCCTGAAATTCCTAAGGTTGAACTGAAGACAAATCCAAAATTGATGTTTCAGCCACACAGTGAGCTTAAAATGAGGACTAAGAGCGAATTCAGAGTGAATCCTCAGCCGGAAGCAACAAAGGTGGGCAGTTTGTTTAAGGTTCAGGATGAGGGGTTCGAAAAACTGCAAAAGGCTGACTTTGCGGCTTCAAAAACTCTTGTATCCAGCCTGCGGTTCGAAATTGAAGCCTCAAAATTCAGTTTTCTTCGTAATATTAATCTAAGGATACAGCCATTAAAACAAAACTTTGGCGACACAAGGCACAGGTGGGTTGATTACAACATTCAGGCGACAACCAGGTACCGCGAATATTTTGCAAAGATTCTTACACAGGATGATAAACTTCTGGTTTCACGTGAAAGCAACTGGATAGAACAGATCAATATTCTGAGCACTTCAAGGCCTAAACCTCCTGAAATTGATTATATTATACCAACATTTGAATGGATCAGGACACAGGATGCGAATAATATCCAGCACCGGCGCATGGGAGGAGGTCTGAGAATTTATATAAAACGTCCATGGTTCTCATCGGGAGAAGATGAGATGCTTGCCATTCTTCTTCCTCCTTCTGCTGAAAGTGCCGGGGAAAAAGCCCCGGTCCGGGCAACGCTTGCGGCACCACGCCCTGTCTATACTCCCTATTATACAAACTGGGGCCTCGATCCCCTTCATACTTCAACAGTGCCTGATAATTTCAGTCCTTCAGAGAATGATTTCAGGTACAGCCCTCTCAAAGTATCAAATATCCAGTATCCTGATCCAACCAGCATCAGGACCGATGTTGTGGCTTATCCCGTTAAATTCGATAAAGAGAAGCAGATGTGGTACTGCGATATTGCAATTAACCCTGGCAAAATGTATTTGCCATTTATAAAACTGGCCCTGGCAAGGTATCAGCAGCATTCTGTTAGAAAAGGAAATGATGATGTGTGTTTATCGCCTGTGGTTTTTGCTGATATGATGCAGCTTATGCCCGACCGGTCTGCCACCCTGGCCTTTAAGAATGATGAGAATAATTCGAGGTTTACAGTGACCATAAGCGGAGTAATTTACAATGGATTGGAAAGGGGCACCAGATCTACAGATACGGTTATTAAAGTCTCTTTTGTCGACACAAGGCTAGCTCAGCCTGTTTATGGATTAATTGACGATAACACTACTCCTCAAAATCTTATCGGTGAAGCTTATGATATTCAAATTCTGCCTGATAATATTACCGGTAACCGTTTTACTATATCGCATGAGTTCAAGTTGCCGGGCGAGTATAAAAAAGCGCCTTTTGAAGTTGTCATCAGGGAGTTTGAACAGATTCCGCTTAAGACAAGAGATGTCGACAATAAGTACAATAGCAGGATTGAGCGTTCAGAGGAAACAAATAAGCTTATCTATGCTGATGTGTTTAAGATAAACAGTTCGGAGAAGAAGTGATTTTTACTATTTTAAAGACATAACGAAGTTAGCTGAAAAGCAAATTGTGGCTAAGATCAGTATGTATAATGCCTTTTAGCTCCGAAGGAGCTGAATGTGAATAACCCCCTGCGCCAGCAGGGGGTGCAACCTCCCACCATGTCCCTAAGCCCCGAATGGGGCTATATCCCTAACAACACAAAACTAATACAATGAATAATGAGAAAAACTCACCTCATGATGATTGGTTCTACCGGAACAGGTAAATCATTCCAATACTTCAGCTAAATACGATTAAACTTATAAATTGAACTCTCTTGTTCATTGCAGGATTAAATAAGATTAAATTAGAGGATTAAAAACTCAAAGAACCAATGGCTAAGAAGAACGGAAACGGGACTGAAGAACCTTTAGAGAAACAACTTTGGAAAACAGCTGATAAACTTCGTAAAAACATAGATGCGGCAGAGTATAAACATGTTGTGTTGGGATTGATCTTCCTGAAATACATAAGCGATTCGTTCGAGGAATTATTTTCCAGATTAAAAGCTGAAGAAGCGCAGGGAGCCGATCCCGAAGACCGCGATGAATACAAAGCCGAAAATGTATTTTTTGTGCCGCAGGATGCCCGTTGGAATTATTTGCAGTCGAAAGCAAAGCAACCTGAGGTAGGTAAGTTTGTTGACGATGCAATGGATGCAATTGAAAAGGAAAATGCATCACTGAAAGGTGTTTTGCCTAAAGTGTTTGCAAGGCAAAATCTCGACCCAACCAGTTTGGGCGAATTGATCGATTTGGTTGGAAACATTGCTCTGGGCGATGCCAAAGCGCGCAGCGCCGATGTGCTGGGTCATGTGTTCGAATATTTTCTGGGTGAGTTTGCTTTGGCCGAAGGAAAACAAGGCGGACAGTTCTATACTCCGCGCAGTATCGTCGAGTTATTGGTGAAAATGCTCGAACCTTACAAAGGACGGGTATTCGACCCATGCTGTGGCTCCGGTGGTATGTTTGTGCAATCCGAAAAGCTTGTGCTCGAACACCAGGGACGGGTAAACGATATTTCGATTTACGGACAGGAAAGCAACCAAACCACCTGGCGTTTGTGCAAAATGAACCTGGCCATCCGGGGTATCGACAGCTCTCAGGTGAAATGGAACAACGAAGGTTCGTTCCTGAACGATGCACACAAAGACCTGAAAGCCGATTACATCATTGCCAATCCGCCGTTTAATGTGAGCGATTGGGGCGGTGATTTAATGCGTACCGACGGACGCTGGCAATATGGCGTACCACCCACCGGGAACGCCAATTTTGCATGGATGCAGCATTTTATTTACCACCTTTCTCCAACCGGACAAGCCGGAGTCGTTCTGGCAAAGGGAGCTTTAACATCCAAATCATCGGGCGAAGGCGAAATACGGAAAGCCCTGATTGAAGCCGGTTTGATAGACTGTATTGTAAACCTGCCTGCCAAATTATTCCTGAACACACAAATTCCTGCCGGTTTGTGGTTTTTACGCCGCAACCGGGCTTCGACAGGCTCAGCCAACGGTTACCGCGACCGCAGCAACGAAATACTCTTTATTGATGCCCGGAATTTAGGATTCCTGATAAACCGGCGAACCCGGGAACTTTCTCCGGAAGATATTTCGAAGATTACAGATACTTACCACAAATGGCGATCGTTGCCTGAGCTTGTCGAAGGCAGGGATTACGGAGATATTCCAGGGTTCTGTGCTTCTGCTCCAATTGACAAAGTCCGGGAACTGGATTATGTGGTTACTCCGGGACGTTACGTGGGATTACCCGATGATGAAGATGATTTTGATTTTAACGAACGGTTCTCTGCTTTAAAAACCGAACTGGAAGAACAAATAAATGAGGAAACTGCACTAAATATGATTATTGCAGAAAATCTGGCAAAGATTAATCTAAATGAAGGAAAGTAAAATAAATCCCATTTTTGCTACAAACCTCCCACGTAGAACGTAGGGCTTCACAAAAACAGGATAGCACAAAAGTATGGAAAATATTGAACTCATAGAAATTGAAAACCGGATTTTTACCATTCGGGGTGTTCAGGTAATGATCGACAGGGACCTGGCTGAGATGTATCTGGTTAGCACAAAGGTTCTGAATCAATCAGTGAAACGAAATATCGATCGATTTCCTGCCATGTTTCATTTTCAGCTTTCGGAGAAGGAAAAATTTGAACTGGTCACAAATTGTGACCGGTTCGAAAGTCTGAAACATTCATCTGTTAATCCATACGCTTTTACAGAACAAGGTGTCGCCATGCTTTCTGCTGTACTTCGCAGCGAAACTGCAATCAAGGTAAGTATCCGGATTATGGAAGCGTTTGTCGAAATGCGGAAATTGGTTTTAGGAAATGCCGCATTGTTTCAACGACTCGACCGGATTGAATTCAAACAACTGGAATCCGATCATAAATTTGAACAGGTTTTTAAAGCGCTCGAAAGCCGTGAACAGTTGCCCGAAAAAGGCATTTTTTACGATGGACAGGTGTTCGACGCCTGGATATTTATCTCCGACCTGATTCGTGGCGCCAAACAATCGCTCATTCTGATCGACAATTATGTGGACGATACCGTACTTAATTTGTTTACCAAACGCGATAAAGGAGTAACTGCCACTATCCTTACCAAAAACATTAGCAAGCTATTGGCTACCGATCTGCGAAAACACAATACCCAATACGAACCTATTACCCTGAAAGAGTTTACCGCCGCCCACGACCGCTTCCTGATTATCGACGAAACAGAACTCTACCATCTTGGAGCTTCGTTGAAAGACCTGGGCAAAAAATGGTTTGCCTTCTCAAAAATGGATGCCCAGACTCCGGAAATGTTGAACCTCTTAAAGATCAAAATCAATGAGTGAGTGGAAAGAAACTGAAATTGGACGAATACCAATTGATTGGGACTTGAAGACGGTTGATGAAATTAAATCCCCAGAAAAGAAATCAATAATTTCAGGGCCATTTGGTTCAAATATCAGTGCAAAATATTTTGTAGAGGCTGGTGTACCTGTAATTAGAGGGAATAATTTATCTCTTGATATAAATAGGAAATTTAATGACTCCGGTTTTGTATTTATAACTGATGAAAAAGCGAATGAATTAGGTACTTGGGCAGAAAAGAATGACATAATTTTTACAGCCGTTGGCACAATTGGGCAGGTTGGAATTCTAACAGGCAAAGAATCATTTCAAAAATATATTATCTCTAATAAACAGCTTAGGCTAAGAATAAATAAGGAAATAATTGAACCTCTTTATGCATATTATTGGTTTGCAAGTCCAACAATGGCAGATATAATTCTACAGAGAAATACAGGTTCAAGTGTTCCTTTAATCAACCTCTCTGTTTTAAAATCTCTTTTAATTCCTTTACCTCCTCAAAATGAAAGAGTTAAGATATTGAGTATCTTAAAAAGTTTAGATGATAAAATAGACCTGCTGCACCGCCAAAACGCCACATTGGAAGCCATGGCCAAAACGCTTTTCAGACAGTGGTTTGTGGAGGAAGCGAAGGAGGATTGGGAGGAATTTAAAGTGAGTAGAATTGCAGAACACTTGAAGGTTAATGTAATACCATCAAAACAACCATTAGCTTTTTACCATCACTATAGTTTGCCTGCTTTTGATGCAGGTCAAAATCCTATTAGAGAGACGGGAATTGAAATTCTAAGCCATAAGTACAGAGTTTTTTCTGAATCAATCTTGGTTTCGAAGTTGAATCCAAGATCCCCCAGAATTTGGGCAATTGGAACAGACCTAAAAGACAATTCAATCTGTTCAACTGAATTCCAGGTATTTAAACCAAAAGACAACCTCTTATTTGGATATTTATTTTTTCTATTGAAATCCGATGACGCAAAAAATGCATTAGAAATGGCTGCATCAGGAACGAGCGGAAGTCATCAAAGAGTCAGACCTGAGGATATATCAAACATACCATTCGCATTGCCAAATATTGATCTAGCAATTGAATTCTCAAAAAAAGTACAACCACTTCTAAATAAAATCAACAAGAACCAAACTCAAGCCCGCACCCTCACGGCCCTTCGGGATACTTTATTGCCGAAGTTGATGAGCGGGGAGGTTAGGGTGGAAATGTAATAAAAACTATTAACCATTAAACTAACAATTTATGCCATTAGAGCCCACTTGGATAGACGCTACAGAAATTCTTATAAAAGAGGTTAAGGGAATTTTTAACAGAAAAGCAAAGAGAAAAGAAAAAGCCTTCGAGGCAATTGAAGCAATTAATAGAGCAGCAAACAGAACATCAATATACATTTCCAAGAATAAAAAAGGCACATACAAATCGAATTTAGAACTTTCAGATTTATGGTTAGAGACAGCCACAAAAGTTCGAGACCTTGATGTTTCTTTGTATAACCAGTTACTATATAAAGCTGAATACTGGTCAAATCCTGCAAGCTGGAGCGATAACGATGTGAAAAAAGCGAAAATTGGATTGTTGGAGATAAAGAGAGCTGCTCAGGAAATACTTAAAAAGAAGTAAAGATCAATCTAAATTTCCTCTGTCCACATGACTCGGATCACTGAAAACCACATCGAACTTTTGGCCAAACAACGTCTCGAATCGTTGGGTTATCATTTCCGCGGCCGTAACAAAGTTAAAGTGGAACACGGCCACAGTATGGATAGGGTTTTCTTTCCGGAGGATGATACTTTTACGACAATGATATGGTAAGAATTAAAGGTCAACGATGTATGGGGTAATGAAAAAGAATCACAGAAAATAAAAAGAAAATATATGAGAACCGAATACAATATATACTGCGATGAAAGTTGTCATTTACAAAATGACGATAGCAATGTAATGGTGTTGGGTGCTGCCTGGTGTTCAAAAACAGTAAAAGAAGAAGTTTTTGGCCGTATCCGTGAAATAAAACAAAAACATGGGTTTAAGCCCGATTTTGAAATAAAATGGAACAAGGTTTCGAAAGCCAAAACCGATTTTTACATCGAACTCATAAATTACTTTTTCGATGATGATCATCTTCATTTCAGGGCATTGGTTGTCCCCGACAAAAAAGCACTGAACCACGAGGCATTTAATCAGGATCACGATACGTTTTATTACAAAATGTATTTCGATCTTTTGAAAGTTATCCTCTCGCCTGATTGCGCCTACAACATATACATCGACATAAAAGACACCCGTAGTCAGGAAAAAGTCATGAAATTGCAGAATGTTTTGAGAAACAATCATTATGACTATCACAACCAGATCATACGAAAAATACAACAGGTTCATTCTCATGAAGTAGAGTTGCTCCAAATAACCGATATGCTTTCCGGGGCAATCTCGTACCTGCACAGAGGATTGTCAGGAAACGAAGCCAAACTGAAGATTATTGAAAAAATCAGGGCACGGTCGGGCTACAGTTTATTAAAATCGACCCTGTTCAAAGAGGACAAAATGAACATTTTTATTTGGAAATCAAGAACTGTAACCAATGGCTGAAATGGGAATAGTTTTGCCCGAATTGATATTGCTTGAAAATTTCGGCGGCGATTATAAGAATTTCATTCAAGCTGTTTATATGGCGTTCCACCGTGATTTTGTACAGCATAAAACAAAATTCAGGGGCGAAGAACTTCGATTAAAATGGCATCCGATTTATCAGGCTAAAGCATACACCTTTTATCATATGACCCACAAAGGAGACGATGAACAAAACCGCGAACCTGATTTGCGGCGCTGTGAGCGTATGCCTTGGGCGAGGCCGGTAATTGAGAATTGCGACATGTGGAATTTGAAGATATGGCCACAAATCCGTAAAGGATCAAATCGACTTTGCATCTGGCTAGATATGGAGGATGATCCTGATTACATAATAATATTAGATGTGCGTAAAGACTATAAACTCTTATGGACAGCTTTTGTACTGGAATACGAACATGAAAAACGGAAGAAACAAAAGGAATATGAGGAATGGATTAAAACGCTGAAATCGCCAGGTAAAACCTGACGACTTCGTAACTCCTTTAACACATGGTTAATGAGATGAAACAAATGTAGTATGCTTTTTATTGAAATGCAAATTTATTTTCAATGACAACAAAAATAACCGAATGAGCTATAGAACTTCTGGCCATCCAACGCCTGTAATCGTTTGGTTACCAAAAGGGTTCAGGGAGATGACTGTGACAGATCTGGTTTGGCTCATTGACCATAGAAATCTGAGCCTGCTCCGAAAAGTCTTTTTTTGCCACCAAGGCGCAAAGGCACGAAGACACGCCAATGTAATTCATTAATATTATGCTCTTTGTGAGCCTTAGCGTCTTCGTGCCTTTGTGGCAATTGTATTTATTGTCTTTTTCGGAGTGGGCTCAAATCTTTACTTTCAAAGTTTTTGGGATTTTTTATAGCCCGGTTCTCTTAGTTGGGAGATACGAGTAAAATTGATAGCAGAAAAAATATTACAATTATTTTATAAATCATTAACCTGATAGGTAAATATATTTATAACTTAGCGATGAATATATCCTATAAAAATAATAAGCTGGAACAATCGCTTACAATAGACAGAAACATCATAAAAAGCTATGGTGGTTTATCAAAGAAGATAAAACAGCGTTTGGAACAACTTAAGGCAGCAAATGATTTATGAATTATAGCATAAATGCCGGTATTGCGTTTACACACTTACAAAGGAGATCTATTGGGAGAATGGACAATTAACATACAGGAGAACTGGCGAATTTGCTTCGAAATTGACCAGGATCCCATACCAAAATCAGACGACGGAGGTGTCAACCTGAATATGGTTACAGCGATTAAGATTTTATCGGTGGAAGACCCTCATTAAAACAAGAAACTACAACAATGACCGATTTAGAAGCAAAAAAACTACTACTATCAACTCCAGGTGATACAATTCAGGAAACTATTGATGAAATAGGTATGTCGCAGGCAGAACTGGCGGAGCGATTAGGAAGGTCGGTACCTAAACTCAACGAATTGATTAAAGGCAAAGCTCCGATTACAAAAGAAACAGCAACCAAATTAGAATATGTCTTAGGTATTCCTGCCAGTTTTTGGATCAATCTGGAACGTCAGTATCAGGACGAACTCCTTGAGATTGAGCAAATGGAATATCTGGAACAATGCACCGATTGGGTTTTATCATTTCCCTTGTTAAACCTTAAAAAGCTGGGAATTTTACCCAACACTAACAGCAAACCTGAATTGTCAGCAACCCTTTTAAAGTTTTTCAGGGTAGCTTCTCCTAACCAATGGTCAGATATTTATAAAGGCAGCTCGCTGGCTTTCAAAATTGACCTTCGGCATACTGCAGAACCAGAGGCCATTTCGGTTTGGTTACGTTTCGGTGAATTGCAGGCGGAGAAATTAACGTTAAAGACTTTCGACAAAAAAATCATACGCGAAAACATTGACCAGATACAAGCCCTGTCCTATGCGCACCCTGAAGAGTGGTTAGGCAAATTACAACAAATTTGTGCCATGTGTGGAATAGCTTTGGTATTTACACCCTGTATTGCTAAAGCGCCTATTTACGGTGCAACACGTTGGATAAAGAATAATACCTTACCACTAATTCAGATAACTGACAGGCAAAAAGATTACAATGCTTTTTGGTTTACTTTTTATCACGAGTTAGCCCATATTCTCTTTCACGGTAAAAAAGAAATTTTTATCGATGGTTTGGATAGTATTGTGCCCGATAAAGAAAAGGAAGAACAGGCTGATGCCTTTGCATCACGTATGTTATTATCTGAAAAAGAACGCAATGAATTGTTTCAATATTCAAAATTCAATACGGACCTGATAATTCATTTTAGTGAAAAATTCAAAAAACATCCCGGGATTATTGTAGCCCAGCTTCAAAGACAATACAATAATCTGTATAAAGATGTACGCCTGAACAGCCTTAAAACGAAGGTAGTATTTACCGAATTGATTGTATAAGCTATGCCCCGGATCACCGAAAACCTAATTGAACTACTGGCCATCCAACATCTGGAATCGCTGGGTTACCACTACCTGTATGGACCGGATATCGCTCCCGATGCTTCGCCAAGTTCAGCAACAGGAGCCATTACAGATGATATCAGAGATTCATTTGAGCAGGTTTTGTTACTCAACAGACTTAAAAAAGCTGTTCGGAAAATAAATCCGGGTATTCCGGCAGATGCACAAAACGAAGCCATCAAGGAAATTCAGCGTATTGCTTCTCCAGAATTACTGGCAAACAACGAGACTTTTCATCGTTTGCTTACCGAAGGAATTCCGGTTACCAAACGGGTTCATGGTGATGACCGCGGCGACCGGGTTTGGCTTATTGACTTCAAAAATCCAACCAACAACGAATTTCTGGTGGTAAATCAATTCACCATTGTTGAGAATCATCAAAATAAACGTCCGGATATCCTTCTGTTTGTAAATGGCATTCCGCTGGTTGTGATCGAATTAAAAAATGCGGCTGACGAAAAAGCAAATGTTCATTCGGCTTTCCGGCAAATAGAAACATATAAAGCAATTATTCCCAGCCTGTTTACTTTCAATGGCTTCAACGTCATTTCCGATGGTCTGGAAGCCAAAGCCGGTTCTTTATCTGCCGGGTTCAGCCGTTACATGGCCTGGAAAACTGCCGATGGAAAAACAGAAGCCTCTCATCTGGTTGGTCAGCTTGAAACCCTGATCCAGGGAATGCTGAATAAAGAAACCCTTATCGACCTGATCCGGCATTTCATTGTATTCGAAAAATCGAAAAAGGTTGAGCCTTTAGCGAAATCCCGGGACGAAGGACCCGGGAAAGATTCAGATACCGGAATCACCACAATTTCAACAGTCAAAAAAATAGCAGCCTACCATCAGTATTACGCCGTCAATCGTGCTGTAGAATCTACAATCCGTGCCACCGGATTTCGTCAAGACAAGGCATGCCTTGTCCCTAATCCCGATATCATTCAGGAATCCCCCGAATCCTATGGTCTGCCAGGGGTTCGCAAACAACCTGTCGGTGACCGGAAAGGTGGGGTTGTCTGGCATACCCAGGGAAGTGGAAAATCCCTTTCAATGGTATTCTATACCGGCAAAATCGTTTTGGCATTGGATAATCCAACCATTCTGGTCATCACCGACCGCAACGATCTGGATGATCAGTTGTTCGATACCTTCGCAGCTTCCAAACAATTGCTTCGGCAGGAACCCGTCCAGGCAGATGACCGGAACCAGTTAAAAGATTTGCTGAAAGTAGCTTCCGGAGGTGTTGTATTTACAACCATTCAGAAATTCCAACCGGATGCTTCGACAAGCTCAGCAACCCCCGCTTTTTACGAGATGTTATCAGAGCGAAGAAACATTGTGGTGATAGCGGATGAAGCCCATCGCACACAATATGGCTTCAGTGCAAAAACAATTGACGACAAAGATGAAAAGGGAAATGTAATCGGAAAGAAAATCGTTTACGGTTTTGCCAAATATATGCGCGATGCGTTGCCAAATGCCACTTATTTAGGTTTTACAGGGACTCCCATTGAAAATACCGATGTTAACACACCAGCAGTTTTCGGGAACTATGTTGACATCTACGACATTGCCCAGGCTGTTGAGGATGGAGCTACAGTCAGAATTTATTACGAAAGTCGTCTGGCTAAAGTCAATCTAAGCGAGGAAGGTAAAAAGCTTGTGGATGAACTGGACAAAGAACTTGATCAGGAAGATTTATCCTCCACACAAAAGGCCAAAGCTAAATGGACACAACTTGAAGCCCTGGTTGGAAGTGAAAACCGGATCCTCAATATTGCCAAAGATATTATTACTCATTTTGAGCAAAGGCAGGAAGTCTTTGAAGGCAAGGGCATGATCGTTTCGATGAGCCGCCGCATTGCAGCCGACCTTTATCATGCCGTTATAAAACTTCGGCCGGAATGGCATTCAGCCGATCTGAATAAGGGTGTAATTAAAGTTGTAATGACTTCTGCATCATCTGACGGTCCGAAGATAGCCAGACACCATACCACCAAAGAACAGAGAAGAACGCTGGCTGAACGGATGAAAAATCCTGACGATGAATTGAAACTGGTGATCGTTCGCGATATGTGGCTGACAGGGTTTGATGCTCCATGTCTGCATACCCTGTACATCGACAAACCCATGCAGGGACACAACCTCATGCAGGCCATTGCCCGCGTGAACCGCGTGTACAAAGACAAACCAGGTGGTTTGATTGTCGATTATCTGGGCATCGCCGCTGATTTGAAAAAGGCATTGGCCTTTTATTCCGATTCAGGAGGAAAGGGTGATCCGACTATTCTTCAGGAACAAGCTGTTCATCTGATGCTGGAAAAACTTGAAGTAGTGTCTCAGATGTACCATGGGTTTGTCTATGAACATTATTTTGATGCCGAAACGTCGCAGAAACTTTCACTGATCCTGGCAGCCGAAGAACATATTTTAGGGTTGGACGATGGAAAGAAACGATACATAAACGAAGTTACTGCACTCTCCAGAGCGTTTGCAATTGCCATTCCACACGATCAGGCAATGGATGCAAAAGACGAGGTATCGTTCTTCCAGGCAGTAAAAGCCCGGTTGGCCAAATTCGACGGAACCGGAATGGGCAAGACCGACGAAGAAATTGAAACAACTATCCGGCAGGTCATTGACAAGGCATTGGTTTCAGACCAGGTCATTGACATCTTCGATGCTGCCGGAATTAAAAAGCCGGATATTTCAATTCTTTCGGAAGAATTCCTGTTGGAATTAAAAGGAATGGAGCACAAAAATGTGGCTCTGGAAGTCCTGAAAAAACTGTTGAATGACGAGATAAAATCGAGGGCAAAAATGAACCTGGTCAAGAGCAGATCCCTGATGGAAATGCTTGAAAACTCTATAAAAAGATACCATGCCAAAGTGCTGACTGCTGCCGAAGTCATTGATGAACTCATTCATTTAAGCAAAGAGATTGTCAAAATGGACAGCGAAGCCAAACATATGGGCCTTACAGATTTTGAATATGCTTTTTATACTGCTGTTGCCAGTAACGACAGTGCAAGAGAACTCATGCAACAGGAAAAGCTAAGGGAACTTGCTGTAGTGTTAACTGAAACAATTAGGCAGAACGCATCCATCGACTGGACAATAAAGGAAAGTGTTAAAGCCAAACTGAAAGTTGCAGTAAAGAGAGTATTAAGAAAGTTCGGTTATCCGCCCGACATGCAATTGCTGGCAACTGAAACCGTATTAAAGCAGGCAGAAATGATAGCAAACGAATTAACTGCCTGATAAACTCCTGTTCATATATCATTCTTAGGCATTTGCGTTAGACAAAAGACAAGAGATGTCGACAATAAGTACAATAGCAGGATTGAGCGTTCAGAGGAAACAAATAAGCTTATCTTTGCGGATGTATTTAAGATTAACAGCTCGAAACAGGAGTAATTTTTACTATATTGAGGATATTATAGCGTTAACAGCAGGACTATTTACAATCCCGGTTACATTATCCAATTATTATATGCAATGTCTTCAAAATGAATATATAAACCAAAATAAACAATAATAAAATGGATATTCTTTACATAAATGGAGCATCAGAAGAAACAATCAGAGAATCTTTTGAATCAATTGCTTCGAATCTGATTTCAGGCACCAAACTGGTTATCAATGATTCCATGTTTTCTTTTATAGATATCGAATTCTATTACTCGACCCAACAGCATAAAGATGAATATGCAATTAGTATAGAACACCTCCGCCCAAAAGGTGAATTCGAAGTTCACAAATATGGTGTTGATATTTCCCTGGGAAACAGTGCTGATGAGAAAGGTGGAATACTTATCAGAGGATTATACGACGAAGTTAAAAAGCAGGTAATTCCCAAGGCTCAGGTAGTCAGGATGATTTATAACCAATTCCATATTGGAGAGAACCATTTTGAACTCATTCAGGAAAAGACCCAATGGACTGAGATTTTCAAGTCGAAGAGGATGCATCTCGGCAAGGCAGAAGGTGAAAGCAAAGAAAGGTATGCTGATACTTTCTACAGATACCTTGCAAAAGATAAAGGAATTTTCAAAAGCTATCCTGATAAAGAATTAATCTTAAAAAATTCAAACCTGTCAGAAAAACAAATTGAAGAGCTTATTGGCTATAAATTGCGAAAATGATCACTGATAAGGTGTAAATCCTCATTGAGAAGCATGATTCCGGCATTGATAAAGCGAATTCTTCAATTGAGAACCAGAATTCCAGTTTCCCTAATGTGAATTCTTCCTTTTACTTTGAACCTGGACTATCTGGATAATTCATTTTTAAACGCAGAGTCCGCAGAGCAAAGCAAAGTACGCAGAGTGTATTCTTTACAAGAGTTACTCAGTGCCCTCAGTTCCTGATCCTTTGCGAACTCTGCGTTTAATGGATTTCATTCAGCAGAAATGACTCGACTTCATACTCCTGACTTCCTACTCCCGACTTTATTCTTACCTTTGCCCTCAGAACTACATCAAAAATCCGAAATGTACCTGAAGAAGCTTGGGCTGACGAATTTTAAGAATTATGAGCTTAATGAGCTTGAGTTTTCGCCCAAAATAAACTGTTTTATTGGCAACAACGGCGTCGGGAAAACAAACATCCTCGATGCCATACACTACCTGTCACTTACAAAGAGCTTCTTCAACAATATCGACAGTGTAAGCATCAGGCATGGCGAAGAATATTTCATTATAAACGGCACATTTGTAAGGGATGGCGAAGAGGATAACATCTACTGCGCCTTTCAGAAACAAAAACAGAAACTTCTTAAACGAAACGGGAAGGAGTACCAGAAGCTTTCGGACCATGTAGGCAGGTATCCGGTTGTGATGATCTCCCCGGCCGACAGTGCACTGATAACTGAAGGAAGCGAGGACAGGCGCAGGTTTATGAATAAGATAATCAGCCAGTATAATTCAGGGTATCTCGACTCCGCATTGAAATACCAGAAAGCACTACAGCAACGAAACAGGGTGCTGAAGGATTCCAGATCATCAGGAAGTTTCGATCCGGAAGCCCTGACAATCTGGGATTTACAGCTTGTTAAGTATGGAGCCTATGTTTACAGTGAACGCGATCTGCTTGTTAATGAGATGATACCTGTCTTTCAGGAATATTATAACCGTATTTCCTCAGGGAAGGAGACCGTCAGTCTTAAGTATCGTTCGCATCTTTACGAAGGAGACTTCGAAGAGGCGCTTTTAAACTCACGCGAAAAGGACAGACTTCTCGAATATACAACAGTCGGAATTCATAAGGACGACCTTTTGCTGGATATGAACGAATTCCCGGTGAAGTCGCTCGGATCGCAGGGCCAGCAAAAATCATATCTTGTGGCGCTTAAACTGGCAAAATTCGCATATATCAAAAGAAAAGCAGGTTTTCTGCCTATACTGCTTCTGGATGACATCTTCGATAAGTTCGACGCCGGGAGGGTGGAACAGATAATCAGGATCGTCGGAAATGACAGTTTCGGTCAGATATTTATTACAGATACCCATCGCGACAGACTGCATGAGATATTGTCGTCACATAATGTTGATTATAAGATGTTCAGGATAGAAGGTAACGTTGTTGAGGAAGTTGCAGGAACAGGAAATACAAAGCCATGAGAAGGAGTAAGACAATTTCGATAGCCGAGGCGATAAAGGACTACACCAGGGAAATGAACCTCGACGGCAAACTCAATGAAGCAGGGGTTATTAATTCCTGGGAAGGGATTGTTGGAAAAGCCATAAGTTCCCGAACCTCTAATATGTATATCAAGGATCATGTACTGTTTGTCCACCTGAACTCTTCTGTGGTACGTAACGAGCTGGTTATGCTACGTCAGGCTATCATTGAAAAACTGAACGAAAAAGCAGGAACCGAAGTTATAAGGGATATAGTATTTCGCTAGACACAAACGGCTATTCTTCTATCCCTTTTGCCATTTGAATTCAACTGATCAGGTAATCGTTTCCGTCAATTATAACAGTCTTCATAAAGTTTTTCGATGAGACAAACCTGAATTCCAGTCCGTCTGATGACAATAAAACTTTTTCCCCTTCAATAACGATTGATACCAGGGCACTGCTATTGGAGTGAATTATAAAATCAGCCATCAGCAGGGCTTTTTCGACACCGTCGCCACGGTGGAAATTCCATACTTCATCAGGCAGGGCAAGCCTGTTTCCATCGTAGACAGATTCATCGGGAAAACTCTTAAGAACAGAGAACACCTCCTCAGGACTTTTACCATCCAGATCAGAAAAACATACAGGGTTTCTTTCTATTGCAGCTTTTACAAACGGACGCCAGTCGATCCTGTCCATCTGCCTGTAAACATAAACTGCCAGAAGAGCTGGTTCTGATGAGGCTGAATTCAAATTCAAATAATCAACAATCTTTTCCCGGCTGTCTTCAGTTGAAATATTAATAGGGTTGTTTTTAATGAATACTTTTTCCTGATCGGGAAGCTGTGGGATAGTACAGATAAATTCCTGCAGATCGCGAAACATCTCATTAATTTGTTCTTCGGTAAGAATCTGGCTTGCCTTTATAAAGGCTATTCTGATCTCATCAAGACTCTGGCCTGATGTTACCTCAAGCACTGCCTCCACATCATTCAGGTTAGCTCTGCCTGGTATTGGGCTTACGTGAAACTCCTCACCGTCAATTTCCTGCAGTAATGAGCACCGTGTGTCGGCAGAAACAGTGAATTTGCTGGAGTGTTCATATTCAAACATCTTTTCAAGGGCAATGAACCTTTGTTTGCCCGAAGGTTCGCACCGGAACTGGAAAAGTGTCTTGTATTTCGATTTGAATCGCAGAAAATTGATAAAGATGTGGGTTGTAAGATCTGTTACGAGGAAATCACTGAGTTTTTCGGAGAACTGCCTGTAAGCATCGATGCTGATAGTTGCATCTTTAAAAAGCGTATGAATGTAACCAGAAATGTGCGACACTATAGTCACCTTTTCGTTCTCAAGTGCCCGTCGGGCTTTTTCTGATAACGCGGTACCATTGAACCACATATTCTTTGTCACAATCCTGCGGTTGTTTGTAAGAAGTCCTTCCTTTTCGTTGATGAAATTCTGTGAATGAAGCGGGGTGGCAATAAGAAAGATTTTATCGAGAGGTATTCTTCCTACCACGAACATTGCAGCAGCGTAGAGGGCCGACAGAGAAACGCATTCTCCTGCACCTGTAGTGAAATTCTCTTTATACCTGAAGGCTGTCATGGCTTCCAGTGTTTCTGTCTTCCAGTAGGGTATTATGTCCGAATCGTACTTGTCGAGGCCAAAATGCTTCCTGATATCAATATCGAAATAGTATTTGTCGCCTTCATATCCGAAGAGAGCATTTGACTGTCTCAGCATTTCAATGTCGAAGAAATCGCTGAATCTCCCTATTTCAGTACCCTTAGTTGTAATTCCCCATGTAGAGAGATCAAGGTTGAAGACATAGTTCTGTATAATAAACTGCTTTATTCTGTTAGCCCTGGCTGTGAACCCTTTTTTTTCAATATCCCTGAACCATGGGTCCTCTCTCCACTTCCACATAATGGGTGACATTATATTTGCAAGAACAAGCGGATAGTAAAGCTCGGGAAATATGAAGATTTCCATATCGGAAAGGGTAAAAGCAGAAGAAAACTTTTCCATGTTTTTCTTCAGGGAAAAGTCAATATTTGAAACTTGATCCATAATCTGTTTTATTTACACATGCTATAAACGCCAAATCTCCCGGAATGTTCTGAAATATTAACATTGCGGGAGGGTATGAAGCGTGAAGGCTCTTTTCTTTAGAATCTTTCGATGCCTGAAAAGAAGTAATCAGCCTCCTTAGCGGCATTTTCAAAACTGTCGGATCCGTGAACGGCATTCATCTGAACCGACACAGCGAATATTTTTCTGATAGTTCCGGGTTCAGCTTTTGCCGGATCGGTTGCTCCGATAAGTTTCCTGAAATCATCTATGGCATTCTCGTGACGGAGTATCATAACAACAACCGGCCCTGAAGACATGAATTCAACAAGCCCTTCAAAGAAAGGTCTGCCTCTGTGAACCTCATAAAATGTTTCGGCCTGGCTGAGGGTCATCTTTACCATCTTAATTGCTGAAATCTCAAAGCCGGCTTCATTTATCATTGATAGAATCGGCCCGGTTTTCCCTGTCCTGACAGCGTTTGGCTTAATAATTGAAAAAGTGAAATCACTCTGCATATGTTACTCTATTTGATGTTTGACAAAAGAAACTGAATGAGTTAAAATATCTATCTTTACCCGCTCAAATAAAAAGCGGTAAAAGTGAAAGATTTGTCCAAATATACAAAAGAAATATCGGAACTTTTTTCTTCAACTGATAATATACTTCTTATCTGTCATATTAATCCTGACGGAGATGCAGTTGGAGCCCAGCTTGCAATGTATTTTTATCTGAAAGCAGCAGGGAAAAATGTGACAATGATTTCGCCGAATTACATGCAGGAATTTCTTAAATGGATGGAGGGAACTGACGAAATCTGTATTTTTATAAGGGACAGAAAGAAGTGCATTAACCTTATAAAGGAAGCAGGCTTAATTGTTTTGCTCGACTTTAATAAACCCAACAGGCTTGGGGAGGCAGAACAATATGTTATGTCTGCAAGTGCGCCTAAAGTCATAATAGACCACCATTTAGATCCGGACGATCTTGGCAGTCTAGTCATTTCTGAACCATCATTCTGTGCTACAGCGGAACTTGTTTGGGAACTTATAAGGGAGATCGAAGGAAAACCTTTTGCAAGCCCACCCTTTGCCGATGCTGTTTATACCGGCATAATAACCGATACCGGAAACTTTGAGCACGGTTCCTATACTCCCGATACCCTCAGAATTGTTGCAGAATTACTGGAACAGGGTGTGGCTAAGAACAGGATTTTAAACCTTATATACAACAATTTCTCCGCCGACAGGATGAAGCTCCAGGGCTTTGCTCTGAATGAGAGAATGGTGGTGTTGCCCGAATTTAAAACCGCTTACATCTATCTTTCAAAGGAGGATCTGCTTAGCTTTAACCATGTTAAAGGCGATACCGAAGGTTTTGTGAACCTGCCACTGAGCATCAGCGGTATTGTATTCACGGCTATGTTCATCGAGAAGGATGGTTTTATAAAACTTTCCTTTCGTTCGAAAGGAAAATTCCCTTCAAATGAAATTGCTTCCGGATACTTTTTCGGGGGTGGACACTGCAATGCCTCGGGAGGTGAATATTCTGATACTCTGGATAATACTATCAGCTACTTTCTGAATGTACTCAGGGAAAATGCATGGCGTTTCAATGAAAATATTTAGAATGGCAGGAATAAAAATTTTAGCAGTGTTTATCCTTTCCGCTCTGCTCTCAGGTTGTGTACACAATCCTGCTGACAAATACATCACAGGTAAGCCTGATAAAAATGATATGGCTGATCTTAACAGATATTTTGTTCAGAAAGACAGGGAACGAATTCAGAACTATATAGAGCGTAAATCCTTGACAATGACGGAATCGCCAACCGGTTTATGGTATCAGATTATTAAGGAAGGCTCCGGAAAAACCTTTACCGATAATGACAAAATTGTAATGGAGTATTCCTGTTCTCTGCTCGACGGAACTGTATGTTATACTTCGGAAAAATTTGGTAATAAGGAACTTGTTTTAGGAAGAAGCCAGATGGAACCAGGTATGAATCAGGGACTCCGAATGCTTAGCCCGGGCGCGCAGGCAATCCTTATTATGCCACCTTTTCTTGCCTATGGACTAATAGGAGACGGGAAAATGATTCCTTCACGGGCGGTAATTGTATATAGTGTTAAAATACTGCAGACCGAATAATATAGAACTTAAAATTGCGTTTGTTGGGTTAAGAATTGAAAGTATCTCCATGAAGCGATTATCGGTAAATTTTGGTTACCGGTTGAGAAATTAATCGTTTCTGCTGAATAAATTTTATTCTTATAATATGAATAGTTAATTTTGCGCCACAAATTTATAGTTGATGAATATTAATTAATTTCTAAAAAATAGTACAATGTCAAATAAAATTTTCAAATCAATTTTTACAATTGCTTCAGTAGTACTCCTCATCACTGCTTCTTCATGCGACCCCTCAAAAAAATATGCCGAGGATGAAAAAAGTGCAATTTCGTCGTACCTTCTGGACAATAGTTCTCTTAAATTCGAACTGAAACCAAGCGGGCTCTACTTTCTTGAAGTGGCTGCTGGCACCGGCTTGCAGGCCGAGGTGCATGATACGGCTTATGTTATATATAAGGGAATGTTCCTCAGCGGAACTTCTTTTGATACTAACGTAGGGAAAGATACATTGATTTTCCCTGTAAATGAAGGTTGGATGATTCCCGGTTTTGACGAAAGTATAACTTATATGAAAGTAGGAGGAAAAGCCCATGTGCTTATTCCATCGAACCTTGCATATGGTCCTACAGGTTATTACATGATCGGAGGTTATACTCCATTGCTTTATGATATTGAACTGGCGAGGCTGGTTAAGACCGCCGCAAAGTAAGCTTACTGCATTACAAAAACCACCAGTCTGTCTTTTAATTCGGGCGGATCGTTTTTCCAAAGAGCGATCCGCTTTGTTTTTACCGATTCCGAAGGAAGGGAAATGTCAGCTGCAATGCATAGCAAGGTATCGCTTCGGCAGGTAGAAAGAATCGTCTCCAGCATCTTCTGATTTCTGTAAGGTGTTTCCATAAAGATTTGTGCAACACCGGCTCCGGCAGCTTTTTCAAGTTCCCTGAGCTTTGCCGCTCTGTCATTTGGCTTTACCGGAAGATAACCATTGAAAGTGAAATTTTGCCCGTTTAAACCAGACGATATCAAAGCCATAATTATTGATGAAGGACCCGACAGCGGTGAAACGGTAAGCCCTTTTCTATGGGCAAGGGCTATTACCATGGCCCCGGGATCTGCTATGCCGGGCAGTCCGGCTTCGCTCATGATTCCAATATCGGATCCTTTTATTGCAGGATCGAGATAATGAGTAATATCAGCTTCTGTAGAGTGCTCATTCAATTCATAAAAGTGTGTTTCATCAATTGGGAACTCCCTGTCGATCATCCTTAAAAACCGTCTGGCGCTTCGTATGTCTTCAACAATGAAGTGCCTCAGTTCCCGGGTAAGACTGATTACTTTTCCGGGTATCACCTTAAGGAAGTCATCGCCTCCCAAAGTAACAGGTATAAGATAAATCCTCCCGCTCACTTAATTTTATTTGGCATCAAATATAACAATAAAACACTCTGCAAGGTCCCATTATAATTAGCATAAACAGTTGCCCGGTATTGAATTTTACTATAGGTTTGTTATGAAAATCTTTTTATGTGAAAATTACTTTTCTAGGAACAGGAACTTCCCAGGGTGTGCCGGTGATTGCCTGTGAATGCAATACATGCAGTTCTCCAGATCCTCGCGATAACAGACTGAGAACATCGCTTCTGCTTGAAACAGAAAGTACGACCCTTGTATTTGATGCAGGACCCGACTTCCGGCAGCAGATGCTGCGCGAGCATGTTACAAAACTCGATTCAATACTTCTTACCCACGAACACAAGGATCATATTGCAGGAATGGACGATGTGCGGGCTTTCAACTACAAAAGCAAGGATGCAATCGATATTTATTCTGAGGAGAGGGTACAGAAAGCCATCAGAAAGGAATTTTCCTATGTTTTTTCGGAATATCAGTATCCGGGAATACCGAAAATGAGGCTGAATGATATTCCTGATCAGAAATTCAGTGTAATGGGTATTGATATAACTCCGGTCAGAGTTTTTCACTACCGGCTTCCGGTTTATGGTTTCAGGGTTGGAAATTTTGCATATATAACTGATGCAAATTATATTCCGGAAGAGAGCAAGGAAAAGCTTTATGGAGTTAAATATCTTGTTATTAATGCTTTAAGAAAGGAAAAGCATATATCTCATTTCAGCCTGCGTGAAGCAATCGATATTATTCGGGAAATATCCCCCAAGAAGGCCTATATAACTCACATCAGCCACCAGATGGGATGCCATGCCGATGTTTCGGAGGAGCTGCCCAAAGGAATCTTTCTGGCCTGGGATGGTTTGAGTTTTAGCTGCGATGATTAAAGAAGAACGCAATTACTTCTTGTACCTTTTCTGCAGCTTTTTCTGATAATCTTTTGAGAAGTAGTATTTGTTTTTACCCAACTGAGATGCATTTACATGGGAGTTATTCTTTCTCTTTTCGAGGAAGGGGTTCTTTTTGGCAGGAGCACAAGTGGTCACCAAAACAATAATGATGAGTATCAGAATATTTCTTAATATCTTGTAAGGATTCCACATTGGTTCATTGCCTTTTAAAATATATCCTAAAAGTACTATATATTTAAATAAAAGAAAAGCGTTGGGCTATTTAACTCATCTTACATTTTTATTCAGGGGCCTAAACAATTTTTTATAGGTCTTAAACAATTTTTTAAATTCATCAGATGATTTATCTTGCATTAGAAAGTATAAATATTCCAGTCATGCCAAGAACAACTTTTAAAATCGTGTTTATTTTAATCCTTGTATTTACAACGTCCTCATATTCTGTATATTCACAAGGTGTTTTTAATGTTGGAATTGAAGGCAAAAAAGGGTTAAGCGCTGCAAGTATCATCTTGCCCGACAGCAGCACGGTCATTTTCGGACAAGGACATCCCCTTTTTACTTTTCTTCTGAATGAAAAACTGTACAACTCAGCTGAAACGGAGGCATTGAAATCGGCAGATCAGTATATCCAGGTTTTCAATGGCAATCTTCAGACTTCTTACAGAGCTGTTTCGCCTTCTTCTCAGGGCTGGACTTCAGAGATCACATTTGAAAACAAGGGTAACGACACTGTTTCAATCAGAAATGTTGTCCCGTTTGGTGAATCGGGGCAATCGGTTTATATAACCGGAAAGGGGCCCTGGGATCTGGCACGTTCATATTTATTCCGGCCGGGTATGAGGCCGGTCAGGATTATTCTGCCTGATAATGCGTGGGAACTGGGTTATTCATCCTTTGAAGCAGGTAAGGGCTATTCTGTTTGTGCCCTGGCCCGTCGAACAAAAAATGAAGGAGGGCAGAAGCAAAGATATGAGACCAAACTTCCTCCGCAGGCAAAGATCGTCTATACTGTTTATGCTGAAATGTTTAAAGGTGATTGGCAGAACGGCCTTCGTTTAATGTTCAGAGACAGATACCTTCATGATATCGACCTGTTTAATAATTCCATGTTTGTGCGGAATGACCTTGCCTGGATCAGGGATAGCTACCTGATAATACTTCAGATGGCATGGGACAAGGACTTCCATGACAGGTTCACTGGGAAATATACCTTTCCCGATGTAATTAAATACGGAAATTCTCAGTTTGGCAAAATAGATGTTTATGGGATATGGCCTACCTGGCCAAGGCTTGGCCTCGACCAGCGCAATCAATGGGATCTTTATCGTGATCTTCCGGGGGGAACGGAACAGCTTCACACCTTTGCAAGGCTGGCTGCTCAATCCGGAACAAAATTTTTTATCGCCTATAATCCCTGGGATAACAGTACAAGGATGGAAGACCATCTTAAGGGAATGGCCACCCTGATTTCTGAAACCGGAGCTGATGGCGTTGTGCTCGATACCAAAGGCAGCTCAAGCCATGAACTTCAGGCTGCCGCCGACAGCGTAAAAAAGGGAGTGGTAATGTATTCCGAAGGTATGGCAATTGTAAAAGACATGCCAGAAATCATTGCAGGCAGGGTACATAATGCTATCTATCTCAGTCCTGAGCTTAATATGAATAAACTTATCAAACCCGATTTTTCGATTTTCAGGGTTTGCGATGTTGGGGAAGACCTTATTCATCGTGAAATTGCGATTGCATTCTTCAACGGTTACGGAACGGAGCTCAACATGTTCCGGCCCGGTGGCAGGAATGACGATTACAGATCCGATATGGATTTTCTTTCGCATACAACATTTACGCTCAGGCAAAATAACGATGCCTTCCTCGATAATGACTGGACCCCGTTGATCGATACAAGGCATGACAGCGTTTTTGTGAACCGCTGGAGGTCGGGTGACAAAACAATATACACTATTCTGAATATGAATCAGTCTGGTATTAATGGCCCTCTCTTTAAAGCCCTGAAGCCTTCAGGCAAGCACTTCGTTTCCTTGTGGAATCATGAGAACCTTGAGCCAGTAGTTGTAAATGGAACTTCATATCTTAAGGTACACGCTGAAGGATGGCAGCCAGCCTGGACAGGTACCCGCCGGGAAGGATCGGTTGATTGCATTGCCGAACTGCCTGAACTTATCAGATCAGAACTAACCGGCGATTCCATAAAGCTGAAAGGCACTGGTAAAGGACGATTGGTTATCTGGAAAGGTAATCCATCATATCAGACCGTGAAGAAGGAGTTTGGGAATTTCCGCGATACAACTTTGCGGGTAAAAGACCTGTTTGGATTTTATGAAGGTAAAATAGTTTTGCAGCTAATCGAAAATGAAAGGCTTAGAGATGAAAATATTCTGTTCCTTAAGGGTGGTAAGCCATGGATAATAAGTAAAAAATCAATGACGGAAAAGGCCGTGGGAATACCTGCGGAAATGGTACTTGTTGCTGGTTCGGAACTTGTCCTGAATTTAACTCCTGCGGATGATTTTATTCCTTATCCCGATCTGAAAGAACACAGTGTTAAGATTGACAGTTTCCTTATTGATAAATATTCGGTGACTAATTCCGAGTATTATGAGTTTTTGGTAAATACCGGATACAGACCTGCCGATACGACCCGATTCCTGAGGCATTGGCAGGATGGAAAATTTAAACAGGGCCAGGATAAATATCCGGTCACTTATGTCTGCTATGAAGACATGACGGCTTATGCAAAATGGAAAGGGAAAAGGCTTCCCACTCAGGGGGAGTGGCAACTTGCAGCCCAGGGAACCGATAAGAGATTGTGGCCATGGGGGAATGAATTCCATGGGACATTTTGTAATAACTCGTTCGGAAGACCGACTCCTGTAGATGCATTTGTGAAGGGTCAGAGTCTTTGTGGTGCTATCGACATAGTAGGAAACGTATGGCAGATGACAGCCGATATTTTCTTTAATGGTTCAAACTATTTTGGAGTTATAAGGGGAGGCAGTTACTATAAGCCTGAATCAAGCTGGTGGTACATCCAGGGAGGCCCGCAGCAACTCGACAAGACACAGATGTTTCTGATGGTGTCACCAGGCTATGACCGCAGTTCAACGGTTGGCTTCCGATGCGTGAAGGATATTGATCCTAAGAAATTTAAGGAGAAGAGGTAGGAATAGCCGGAAGCTGGGAGTCGGGAGTCGGGTGTGAGAACAGCTGGCGCCGATTTGCAATCGGGGCCATAATCGAAAGGCACGGATTGCAAATCCGCGCCAGCAATCTTTGTAGGTGGAAGCTGGAGGTTGTAAGCTGGGAGTGAGAACAGCTGGCGCCGATTTGCAA
>CAIMVD010000310.1 GCA_903844815.1 uncultured Bacteroidota bacterium
ATACATCGCCATACCCATCATTCCCTTAGCCCCGTAGGGGCGCCATACTATAACACCTGGCACAGCCCCGTGACATACACCGCCATACGCATCATTCCCTTAGCCCCGTAGGGGCGCCATACTATAATACCAGGCGAAGCCCCATGACTGTAACAACATATACAAATTCCCTTAGCCCCGTAGGGGCGCCATACTATTTCACGCGGCAACGCCCCGTGTTACACTTACTTCATTCCCTTCGTTAGCCCCGTAGGGGCGAAATACCATACCTCCGGGCGGAGCCCTGTGAAAGATAACTCCCTATTTTCTGATAATTCCCGGATCAGTAAAGACAAATCGATTCGCGACCTTTTCTTCTGTACCGTCACCATAATGTATCAGGAGAGAGTCGGCATTTATGGCATCTGATATTTCTGAAGTCGTGATCAGGGAATCAACAAAAGAAACCCTCATAACCTCGATACCAACTGAATCAATCATCGTCTCAAACCCAACTATGCCCTTATATCCCGAAAGATGACTTCCCAGGTATGAATAGGTATCCCTTAATTCAAAATTATCACCCATTTTAAGCTCAAATACTGTCACAGCATCCCTGGAATAATCACTGAACTTATTGAATTTCATCGAAAACGGTTCATACATATCTCCTAAATACTCCTTCCCTGACAAAAGATGAGGATTTTCACTTATTGTAATAACCCTGTATCCAAGGGGTGTCCTGAAGCCGATCCCGTTATCAGTGTATTCCAGACTTTCTGTTTCAATAATACTCTTCAAAACCCCTGGTCCGGGCTGCTTTCCCGACGGAAAATAGATCCTTAACATGACCGGACAGGCAAATTCGCTTTGAAAACCTAAGGCATCACTCTTCTGCAACAAAAGATGCTTCAGATACATTCCATCGAGTGGATCAAAGAAATTGTCGACAGTGAGAGAATATACAACAATTGAGTCCGATGGCTGGTTTAAATTCCTCAGACTTATTTTCTCCGGAACGAAAAGCAGCTTCTGAAGCGTTACCTCATCATACAAAGATTTATCATATAGAATTTTAACAGTATGAGTTCCCACGTAAGTAGATACTCCATAAATGCCATCTACCTTCTGCATCTGGTTTGCAAAAGCCGTAGAGCTGCCGAAGCATTTAATATTTTTGAGCCCCGATTTCGTGAAAATCCCTGCTCCAGCAACCTGCTCCTGTGTACCCCATTTTACATCGATGGTTGGAAGTTCAAATAAAGACCCAAGAAGGATACCAATTAAAATAAGTACCGTAAGGATGGTGGCAGGAAACCACTTAATGTTCCTGCGGTTTAACTGAAGAGTATCTTTTTCAGGACAGGCATACAGACAATCCCCGCATAAGGTGCAATCGACATGCTTAACTTTTTCCATTGAAGCTACATCAATGCCCTGAGGACACTTCCTTGTACAGAGATTACAGGAAGTACATTTCTCAAGGTTCCGGGTTATGTGTATAAAAGCCGGACTGACCTTCTCTTTTTTAAGTATTTCAAGAAGATACCCTCCTGCTGCAATTACGGCCAGAAGCCACGCCCATGGGATTTTTACTCCAACTATAACCAGAACTGTATAAAGTGCAACAACTCCTGCAAACCACCACGAAAAGCTGAAGATATTTGAAAGGGCTCCCAGGGGGCAAAGGTACCGGCACCAGAAAAGTCTCATGAAGATTGATCCCAGTATGAAAACGCCTATAGAAACAGCTGCATACAATAATACTACATCAGAATTGAACCCCGAGGCAACCGCATAGTAGGGATCATATTTCTTGCAAAACAGCTCGCTTGATTCCAGGGTAAAGTAAAAAGTAACGAACAACAGGATATACTTGAGCGATCTAAGCCCCATATCGATAATACCGCTTATACGGAACCTGACCTTTAGTTTTTCACCCAGTTTGCCGAACCATTCGCTAATAGTTCCTAGCGGACAGATATAGCCGCAAAAAAGTTTGCTGACAAATACAGCTCCCGCAAAAAGCATTACGCCCATTGCTATCTGCATGGTTGTCATGGCACACGACAGAGAGTCGCGGGTAAGAAAACTGCCCAGTGTCTGTATTCCGCCGAAAGGACAATATGCTTCGAAATCGGGAGTATAAACTTTATCGAGCCACAACCGAATCGCCATGTAAGCCAGGGCAGATAATACCGCAAACTGATATATTATTTTATACAGATTCTGCTTTTTGTTTCTATGAATCATAAGTTTCTGCAGTTATTGCCAGCCAGTTTTAAAACAAAGGAATTAATTGTGGATCAAATTTAAGATGTCTGGCTGAATTATCAAGGTGTAAATAATCTTTAACTGTGGAAATATTTGCACAACAGGACTCTTTTATTTACTTTTCTACCCCATAAAAATATGCTTGATACGGGTCTAAAAGTAGAATAAGTTAAATAACGCCAGGATGGTAAAGTATTCGTTTGACAAAAGTAAGATCAAGGTTCTTTTGCTGGAGGGAATTCATGAAAATGCAGTACAGTGCTTCAGGGAAAACGGTTATAGTGATATCGAATGTTTAAACGGCGCATTATCAGGGCCTGAGCTTGAAAAAAAGCTGCATGGTACGCATATCGTAGGAATCAGAAGCAGAACCGAACTCCGGAAGGAAATGCTTATAAGGTCTCCTAAACTTCTGGCAATAGGATGTTTCAGTATCGGAACAAATCAGGTAGACACCCTTGATGCCAAACTGCTTGGCATTCCTGTCTTTAATGCTCCTTTTTCAAATACCAGATCAGTTGCAGAACTTGTAATAGCTGAATGTATTATGCTAATGCGGGGGATACCTGAAAAAAGTGCTTTGGCTCAAAAGAAGATATGGATGAAATCGCTGAATAACTCTGTTGAGGTAAGAGGGAAAAACCTTGGTATTATTGGTTACGGACACATTGGCTCCCAGGTTTCAATTCTTGCCGAGAGCATGGGTATGAATATCTACTATTATGATATTGAAAAGAAACTGAATCTTGGCAATGCCCGACCGGTAAACAGCCTGAACGAGCTATTAAAGATTTCTGATACGGTTACAATTCACGTTCCGTCCACCGAGCTGACAAGGAATATGATATCGAGAGACCAGATTGCATTGATGAAAAAGGGAGCCTGCCTTATAAATGCATCAAGGGGAGATATTGTCGATTATGACGCTGTCGCCGAAGCGCTCCGATCGAAACATCTTGCAGGGATTGCTGCCGATGTATTCCCGGAAGAACCGGCTTCAAATAATGAACCATTTGTTAATGAACTGCAGAATTTCAATAATGTAATTCTTACACCTCATATTGCCGGAAGCACCCTTGAAGCACAGGCCAATATCGGACTTGAAGTTGCAGAGAAACTGGTAAAATACAGTGATACCGGTTCAACCCTGGGGGCAGTTAACTTTGTCCAGATTTCGCTTCAGCCAAATACCTCAAAACAACGGTTTCTACATACCCATAAGAATGTCCCGGGTGTTCTGCGCGAATTAAATGACTATTTTTCATCAAAAGGGATAAATATTTCAGCCGAATTTCTGCAGACGGATCCTGACATTGGCTATGTTATTCTTGAGACTGAAAGTGAACTTGACTATTCGGTACTGCAGGACCTTAAGAATATTTCACATACTATCCGGGCCAGGATTCTATTCTAGCTATTTAAGTGTAATTGTTATCTTATCCCGGAATTATTTTCATTATACAACATAAAGAAAGAGGCAGTCTTTAATGGCTGCCTCTTTCTGATATGAAATGCTCCTTAAACCATTTTCAGAATATCCCAGACAAAAGCCCGTATTCCAACCTCCTCGTTAATTGAATCAATTTTCTTAACCAGATCAAGCACCCTGTCTACCAGTTCATCATCAACCATTGCAAGAAGGCTCTTGTTTATCTCTGGCCAGGCATGAGTGCCAAGGTGAGGCACTCCTGAGGAACTGCCTCTTCCCTGTACGTTCTCCCAGAGCGAATACCCTTTTATTCCGAGTTTGTCGATCATATATTCAACTCTTTCGGTATGGGCCTGGTTGTAAATTATCATTATTGCTTTCATAATACCATGTTTAATTAATTACACTTTATCAATCCGTGCTGCATTGTTTTCGATGAAGTCAAATTCAGAGTAGACACCCAGGTTCTTATTGCGCTCACCATGTTTCGCAAAAATTGCGTAGACAACGGGCACGAGTACCAAAGTAACAAGTGTGGAAAAGACCAGACCTCCAATTACGGCAACACCCATCGGGCTCCAGAGCTCCGAACCTGACCCCTTGCTCATGGCCAGCGGAAGCATACCAAGGATGGTAGTTGCAGAAGTCATGATAACCGGCCTGAGCCTTGAACGTCCTGAGAGTGCTATAGCTTCATAAAGTTCATGGCCCCTCTCGCGCATAAGATTGATGAAGTCGACGAGTACGATTGCATTCTTAACAACTATACCGATTAGCATAACCGCTCCGATACCTGAAATAACGCTCAGAGCAGTATTGGTGGCAAAGAGGGCTATAGCAACACCCGAAAAAGCGAACGGTATGGAAAACATTATTATGAATGGCATCTTGAGCGATTCGAATTGCGATGCCATTATAAGATACACAAGGATAAGACTTATAAGGATGAGCATGGCAATATCCATAAAGGCATCCATCTGTTCCTTAATTGCACCTGAAATCTGCACCATTATACCAGATGGTAAAACAGTCTCATCAATAGCTTTCTGCACATCGATCTGAATGTCGGTAAGTGACCTCTTGTACGGAGTAAATGTCACATTAACAATACGTTCCTTACGCTTGCGTTCAATGCTCGGCGGGGACCAGTATTCTTTAATATGCGCTATCTCTCCAAGTTTAATAGTCTGGCCCATCAGATTTGTAATGCCAATGTTTTCTATTTCTGTAATTGTGCTTCTCGCATCTTTTTTAAACCTTACTACTACATCGTACTCATCGCCGAACTGACGCAACCTTGTTGCCGTGAGGCCATCAACCCTGTTTTTAACTGCGGTTGACACCATCGCGGTATTCAGGCCGTTGGCAGCCATTTTGCCCTGGTCAAAAACGATCTGAAGTTCTGGTTTGGATTTTGCACGGCTTATCTTTACATCCTTTGCCCCCTCGATCTTTTTGATTTTGGCAGCGAGTTCATCCGCCACAAGATTGGTCTCGGCAATATTGTAACCGTAAACTTCCACAGCAACCGAGCTTCCTCCAAAACTTCCCATATTGTCGGAAGTACTAAGCGAAAAGTCGATTACTTCGGGATACTTTACTAAGTCAGCTCTCATCTCCTCGACGATCTCGAAAACCGATTTCGCTCTCTCCTCTATCGGAACAAGGCTTAGGCTGTAGGTGATTTTATGTGTCCCTCCTGCACTGAAGATTGATGCAAATCCACCCTGATCATCAGCACCCGTAGATGTTGAAATTATATTCACTTCAGGGTATTTAGCCTTGATTAGACTATCTATTTTATTTGCTGTAATTATCGTCTGATCAACCCTTGTTCCGGTTTGCAATTCAATAGTTGCAGTAATTCTCGATTCATCGGCCTGAGGGAAGAATTCTGTTTTAATGACCATAAAGAGCCCCATCGATGCAAGGAATATTACAAAAGACCCTGCGGCAACAACTGTTTTATGGTGAAGAGCCCATCGAAGGGTTTTTTCATAATAATGATCAAACTTGTCGAGTCCCTTTCTGATACTTCCGTCATACGTCCAGAAACCGGCATCTTTTTTTATCGGATACCACTTCAGGAGAAGCGCGCTGAGTGTAGGAGTCAGTGTTATGGCTGCGAAAACCGAAGTAACAATGGTGATCGAAACGATCATGCCAAGCTGTTGAAATAAGACCCCTGTAAGGCCCTTGACAAAAGTAAGGGGGAAGAAAACTGCCACAACGGTGAGGGTAGTGACAATTACGGCAAGCCAGACCTCGTTGGTGGCATAAATTGCGGCTTCACGGGGCCTGCTTCCCCGCTCAACATGCTTAGTGATGTTTTCAAGCACAACAATGGCATCGTCGACAACCATCCCGATGGCAATCGACAGCGAGGTGAGCGAGATAATATTTATCGAGGCATCAGTGATGAAAAGATAAATGAATGCAACTATAAGCGAGATAGGTATTGTAAGAATGATAATAAAGGTTGCCCTCCATCGTCCCAGGAAAAACAACACCACAAGTACAACAAAGATGGCTGCGTACATCAGAGTTTCGGTAAGGTTGCTGATTGAACCCTTGATAAATGATGCACTGTCGAAGAGTTTTTCGATTTTCACGTCCTGAGGAAGGTCCTTCTTAAGCGTTTCAAGCATCTTGTCGACCTCTTCAGTGACTTTCACAGTATTGCCGCCCGACTGCTTCTGAATGAACATGCTCATTCCCCTGGCACCATTTATGCGGGTGTCGAGTTTTGATTCACGTATTGTATCGCGGACTTCGGCAATATCTTTAAGATAGATACTGTTTCCGTTGAAACTGCTGATCACAATATCTTTCATTGTCTCACTTTCGGAAAATTCACCCTGTATTCTTAACGGATAATCGGTCTTACCCATTTCTATATAACCGGCTGGCATATTCATATTTTCAGCCCTGAGAACATTTCCTATCTGCTCAATGGAAAGGTTATATGCCTCCATCTTGCGTGGATCCACATCTACATAAATCTTACGCCCGGGAACACCGGCAAGCGATACTGAACCTACACCGTCGATCCTGTTGAGCGGGTTTACTATCTTCTCGTCAAGAATTTTCTCAAGACCCTCATAGCTCTCATTTGCCGTAACAGCATAGAAGACAATGGGCATGAAACTTGTACTGAACTTGATAATCGTTGGTTTATCGCAATCGGCGGGAAGTGCCCGTTCAACCAGACTAAGTGTGCTTCGTATATCATTCGAAGCTTCATCGAGGTTGGTCCCATACTCAAAGTTCATGAATATAACTGAAGCAGCATCGCTTGATGTGGAGGTTATCTCCTTCAGGTTACTTACCGAGTTGAGCGAGTTTTCGAGGGGTCGTGTTACATTGGTTTCAATATCGGAGGCGCTTGCTCCCGGGTAATTTGTAAAAACCACAACGAAGGGTAATTCCATTTCCGGATATAAATCCACCGGAAGTTGTGTCAGCGAATATATTCCCATAACCATCAGTCCCACAAATATCAGGATGGTGGTTACTGGTCGCTTTACTGAAGTACTATATATACTCATTTCTATTTAGTTGAAGTTCTGATAATTACTTACTGATCTCAATCTTATCACCGTTGATAAGCTTAGCCTGCCCATCACTTACTATTTCATCTCCCTCTTTCAGATTATCTGAAATTATCTCGAGCCTATCATCATATCTTTTGCCTATAGCGACTTCAATTCTTTCAGCCACATTATTTCTTCCGACATATACATACCTTGTATTTGTACCTTCCTGTACAAGTACAGTATTAGCTGGAACTACAAATGTTTCGACTTCACCAAGGTTCATCGCAACCCTGACAAACATGCCCGGCTTAAGAAGGTCGTTACGGTTTGGCAGTTCTACCTCTGTTTCAAACGACCTTGTAGCAGAACTAATTGTGGGTGAAATGCGGTAAACTTTGCCTGTAAATGCTTCATTTTTATAAACATCGGCAATAATATCTGCCTTCATTCCCTTTTTGATCAGAGGATAAAATTGCTCTGAGATGTTTACAACAACTTTCAGAGGATTAACCTGTTGTACTGTAACTATTGCAGACCTGCCTGTTGCAGTTGTTGGACTTCCCGAATACATCTCGCCGTTCTCAAAATACTTCCCTGTGACAACTCCGCTGAAAGGTGCTTTAATAAGGGTATTCTGTTCCATGAAGTCAACATTTGTCTTTGTGACATCATATTGAGTCTTTAGCTGATCATACTGTTGCTGCTTTGCACTTCCCGTTCTGAGAAGGGTATCAATACGGTTAAGATCCTTTTCAAGGCTGCTCATCTGCAGTTTGAGCTGATAAAGCTGTGTACGATCCATAAGAAAGAGGGTCTGCCCCTTATTGACCCTGTCGCCTACTTCAACGGAAATCTTTTCTATCCTGCCTGGTGTTGAAGGAGCCATATTGACCTCTTCAAACGGGAGTATTGTAGATGTATAATCGATTGTCCTTGACATTGTTGATTTGGCCAGCCTTATAACTCTGACAGGTATTGCAGCTTTTTCAGTTACAGGTGCTGCTTCAGTAGCATCAGTTACTGTACTCTTATCCTTCGATGAGCAGGCTGTGAGCAGAAGTCCGCTTATCATTAATGCCGTAATTGAATTGATATATTTCATTATCTGTTGTTTAAATTGTTTCTTACTTAATTATAGGTTATTTAAAAGTTTATCCAGAGCCAGCTTTGTCTGAAGAAGATTCATTAAGGATGAGATGTAATTGTTCTCTGCCTGGAGATAAAGTGAGTTTGACTGTGTCAGTTCAAGACTTGAAGCCATCCCCTGTTTGAATTTGTTTTCCATACTTGCATATACCCTCTTCGATACTTCGATATTGTCTTTCTGGCTCTTATACTGAAGATTGGCATTAACAAGGTTATAACGAAGCTGAGTCTCCTGAAGAAGAAGCTGATCTTTCACCATGTCTCTTGTGGTTTGAGCTTTTTCAAGGTTTATCCTGGCTTTCTTTATACTGTTATACCTCTGTCCGCTGGCAAAAATCGGAACTGCAAGCTGAAGACCAACCATGGAATTCGGGAACCACCTGAGAGAACTTACAGCGTCACCCATCCCGTTTGTACCATAAGTATAGAAGCTTGCAAGAGTTGGCAGAACAGATGCCTTCTGTGTTTTAAGCATAAGCGATGAGATCTGTTCCTGTCCCTCGATCAGACGGTAATTTACATGTTGCTTGTAATCAAAATCCTGCGATACAAGAGCTTCTACATTTATTTGAGTGGTCAGGCCTTCAAGGGTTTCAGTAAGAACGATCGGAGTTCCAACTGCCACGCCGAGCTGAAATCTCATTATATTGTAGTTAAGCTCAATAGTCCTCTGAAGGGAGCTCCTGCTGTTTTCAACCATTGTTACATTCGATACCATCTGATCAACATCGGTCGATTCTGCCATCCCTGCTGAAAACATAGCCTTTGTGGACTTAAGTGTTCCTGTAAGGTCAACCAGATTCGCATCGAGAATCTTAAGGGATTTCTCTGTAATGAGAATCAGAAAATATGCGGAACTTACCGACTCTTTTGTATCAAGCTCCGATTTGTTAAGGCTCTCCCTGCTAAGTTTCTCAGCGAGTTTGGCCGTCTCAATGCCAATAAATAAAGGAGCATTGAACAAGAGAAGATTGGCCTGGATGGATGCTCCTGAACCAAACTGTGACCCAAAAGTCACGGGAACCATTTCACCTGGTTTTCCAAAAAAATCACCGGGCAAGAGGGTGGTCATCAGTTTCAGGTTGTCGGTGAAACTTGCTGAGCCACTCACCTGGGGCAGAGCATTTGAAATTGTCTCCCAGAGAGCAGCCTTGGATGCCTCAACATCTTTCCTTGCAGTAATAACCATCTTATTATTCTGTATGGCATAATCCTGGGCTTCCTTTAAGGATAGTCTTAACCCGCTGTTATTCTCCTGGCCAAAAAGCACAGCGCCCGAAAAGAAAATCAAAAGCGCTACAGTCAGAATTTTTTTGTTTTTCATTTTAAGTATTTATTATCTGTTTATTATCTGTGTATTTATTTGACTTCTAAAAATTCGCCTCAAGCCTGTTTATCAGATCAATACCCTCAGGAGTTGATATTCCTCTCAGGTAACTGATATAGACGTTTTTGACTATATCACGCATTGTAAATTGCTCAAGCGGGTATAAATCGCTGTCCATAGTGGATTTCCCGAGCGAATAAAGGCAACGGTTTACAAGATCGGGATTAATGTCTTTTCTGAACAGGTTGTCCTCGATACCCTTGATTACAACCTGAAGGTTGTTCCGGTAATCAGGCATTTCACATTTCCCCGAATTTTTGTAGAGGAAATCGTTATGATATTTTTTAATGTCTGCAAAAAAGGCAGGACTTATATCCTGAAGATGATTCCTGCTAATTTCAAGTATTCTGAATATCGCCACAATAACATTTTCCGATTCATCTATTATCCTTTTAGTCAGGCTTTTTTGCTTTTCAGCCATCATCTTCAGCACTCCGGCCAGTAGCTCATCCTTGTCAGTAAAATTCTCGTAAATGGTTCTTTTCGATATACCCAGATGGCTTGCCAGCTGATCCATTGTAACTGATTTTATGCCGTAAGTCTTGAATAATGTTGCAGCACCCTCCAGTATTCTTTCCTGTATATTCATTATTTCATTTAAAAACATGACAAAAATGAGAAAACTTTTTTAGTTTAAAAAGTTTATTTAGTTTTTATGATGAAATATCCTGTAAAAGGCAGGTTTTTACCGGCGAATGGAGAATTGATTCAGAAATGCAAAAGCAGGTTTCGGCACTTGAGTTTTTATTACTAATTTTAACTTTAGGAATTTTGTCATATAGAAGACAAAAATAAATACTTTTTAAAATGAAAAACGATCCCGATCTGAGAATTATTGAACTTGGCCTTATTTTACCTCCGTCGCCGAAGCCGGCAGGTGTTTACAGGCCTGTACTTGTAGTTGGACAATTTCTTTATGTTTCCGGTCAGGGTCCTGTGATGTCCGATGGATTACTCATGAAGGGCAAAGTTGGTGCAGAACTTGGAAAAGATGAAGGAAAACTTGCAGCAAGGCAGGTTGGACTGACGATGTTATCGACAATTAAAACGCACTTTGGTGAACTTAAGAAAATCAAACGCCTTGTGAAGGTGCTTGGTATGGTCAACTGCACATCAGATTTTGACCAGCAGCCGGCCGTTATAAACGGATTCAGTGAACTTATGGCAGAGGTATTCGGAGAAGAAAACGGAATCGGGGTCAGAAGTGCTGTAGGAATGACCCTTCCTTCAAACATTCCTGTTGAAGTGGAGGCTATGTTTGAACTTTATGAAGAACAATAATGGAAAAAGAAATAATCCAGGGGGATCTCTGGTACAGAGTTCATAACATTGAAGATGTTGTCTCCCCTTCCCTGCTGGTCTTTCCCGGGCGAATCGAAAGTAATATCCGCAAAATGATTGAAATAGCCGGAGGGACTGAAAAATTACGACCCCACGTAAAGACTCACAAGATGCCTGAAGTGATAAGGCTCCAGATGAAACACGGCATAACAAAATTTAAGTGCGCCACCATATCGGAAGCTGAGATGGTAGCAAACTGCGGTTCAAAGGACATTCTCCTTGCCATGCAGCCTGTTGGCCCTAACCTTAATCGTTTTTTCGCTCTTCAGAAAAAGTTCCCGGATACTTTGATTTCATGCATTGCCGATACAGAAGAAGTTATAATTAAATTATCGGATCTTGCACGAAAAACGGGAATAGAAACACATGTATGGCTCGATATTAATAATGGTATGAACCGCACCGGTGTTCCCCCCGGGGAAAAAGCATTAAGGCTTTTCAACCGGATAAATGATTCTCCGATGCTGGTGGCCGAAGGACTGCATGTATATGACGGACATATCCATGATGCAGATCCTGAAAAGCGAAGAGAAGTATGCGACAAGGCCTTTGAGCAGGTGACAGAGCTTGCTGATGAGCTTAAAAGAGACGGGGTAGTGCCTTTGAAAATAATTGCTGGTGGCACCCCCTCGTTTCCGGTCCACGCATTGCGGGAAGATGTTCAGCTTAGCCCGGGAACCCTGCTTCTCTGGGATTTCAAATCGAGCAGTTCATATACGGATATGGATTTCCAGCATGCAGCCGTACTGGTAGCCAGGGTTGTGAGCAAGCCCGCCAAAGAACTTATATGCATTGACCTCGGACATAAGGCTATCGCAGCGGAAATGCCCCAGCCAAGGATCTCTTTCTTCGGACTTAGGAATTATGTAATGGTAACCCATAGTGAAGAGCATATGGTCATCAGGACAAAAGATGCAGAAAGCCTGAAAACAGGTGATCCTTTGTACGGTATCCCTTTCCATATTTGTCCCACCGTCGACCGTTATGATTTTGTGAATGTTGTTGAAGGAAGTCAGGTAACAGGTCAGTGGGCTGTAGAAGCCAGAAAGAGAAAAATCACCATCTGATATATTTCAGTGAAATGAACAAAAGCCTCATATTTGATGCCCATCTCGACCTTTCAATGAATGCCCTCGAATGGAACAGGGATTTAAGATGTACGGTCGATGAGATCCGCATCAGTGAACAGGGCATGACCGACAAACCCGACAGGGCAAAGGGAACCGTCAGTTTGCCTGCTATGCGCGAAGGCAATGTCGGATTGTGTGTTGCTACTCAGATAGGACGTTATGTTAAACCCGGAAGCAAATTGCCGGGATGGAAATCGCCGGAACAGGCCTGGGCTCAAACACAGGGACAGCTTGCCTGGTACAGGGCGATGGAGGACTCAGGAGCAATGTTTCAAATCTTCACAAAAGATGATCTCGATAACCATATCACAAATTGGCAGAATAATCCGGATACATCACCTATAGGTTATATCTTAAGCCTTGAAGGTGCTGATTCAATAATATCGCCTGCACATCTCGAAAAAGCATATATCAACGGACTCAGGGCAATAGGTCCGGCCCACTACGGCCCGGGAACCTATGCCATGGGGACTGATTCTTCAGGCGGTTTAGGAACCAGGGGACAGAATCTGATCAGGGAAATTGAACGGCTTGGAATGATCCTCGATGTAACTCATATGTGCGACGAAAGTTTCCGTGAAGCCCTGGACCTTTTCCATGGTCCTGTCTGGGCAAGTCACAATAACTGCCGGGTTTTTGTTCCTCACAACCGTCAGTTTTCAGATGATCATATTAAAGAGCTGATCAGAAGGGATTCGGTAATCGGAGTTGCTCTGGATGCCTGGATGATGGTTCCGGGCTGGGCACGGGGGAAATCCGATCCTTTATCAATGGGTGTTACCCTCAGGCAGATGTTCAATAATATCGACCATATCTGCCAGCTGGCCGGAAACTCCCTTCATGCAGGGATAGGCTCCGATCTGGATGGAGCATTCGGAAAAGAACAATGCCCAACCGATCTGGAAACCATCGCTGACCTTGGCAAAATTGAACTGATACTTGCTGAAAACGGTTATTCAGAAACTGATACCAATAATATTCTAAGCGGAAACTTCATCCGTTTTCTGAAAAAACACCTTCCCGACATTTAATCAAAAGATTTAATCATTTTACTAACCTTAATCTTGAGCCCCCTCCGAAAAAGATAATAAATGCAATTGCCACGAAGACACGAAGACGCTAAGTCTCACAAAAAGCTTATTATTAATCAATTACCTTGGATCAACTTCGTGCCTTTGCGCCTTCGCGGCAAAAAAAAAGACTTTTCGGAGCAGGCTCAATCTTTGATCTGTAAAACATTTTTACTAATCAGATTGTTATTTATTATGAACCTAATAAATAATGAAATATGGATTTGCAGAATGCTTTTCAGAACCTTAACTGGCTGGCTATAATAGTTGCAGCAGTAAGCGCTTTTGCCTTAGGAGGCCTGTGGTACTCTCCTCTGCTATTTTCAAAAAGATGGATGAAAGAGACCGGAATAACCGAGGAACAGACAAAGAATGCTAACATGGGCAGAATTTTTGGCCTTGCATTTTTATTGTCCTTTATTGCTGCTTTCTTCCTTGCCATGTTCATCGGAAAGGATGCCGGTGCATTTGCAGGAACAATGGCCGGGTTTATGGCAGGATTGGGATGGGTTTTCACCTTTATGGGAATCAGCTACCTCTTCGAATCGAGGACCCTTGGTCATTTTCTGATCAACTCACTCTATAGTGTTGCCAGCCTAACGATTATGGGGTTGATAATAGGAGCCTGGCAATAGAAACAGGATTTGATTATCTGTACAGATAGACAAATCCTTTTTGTTCCTTGCTGTCATACTTTACATCATCCCAGCCATAAGCCCTGATTATGTAGTAATAGACTCCCGGGGTTGCCAGTCGGGATGAGTTATTAATGTTTCCATCCCAGCCGGTCCAGGCCCTGAGTTTTTCTCCGCTCCCGTTAAAGTAGTAAACCCTGAGTCCGCTGCGACTGAAGACCTCAACAGTCAGGAAACGGAGGGATTTCGATTCTACGATAAAATTATCATTTGTCCCGTCACCATCCGGTGTAAAAACATTCGGGATATCAAGCGAGGAAGGCTCAACAATTATTTTCTTTTCGAGCCTCATTGAATCGATGCAATGCAGATCGCTTTCAATAGTGAGTTTGACCGAATATTCTCCCGGGATATAATAAGTATGAGGTTCCGGGTCACTGAGGATAGATGTAGAGTCATCACCAAATTCCCAAAGATATTTTGAAGCCCGAACCGACTTGTCGGTGAACGAGACCTCGAGAGGAGCCTCTCCCTTATCGGGATCAACTGTAAATTCGGCCTTCACATGTATCGATTTATAATCGAACGATGAACTGCTTATACAACCAAAGCTGTCAGTTACCTGAAGATTATATTTTACATCAACAAGTGGCGGATTAAATGTCTGAGGATTAATCGACAAGTCGGGAAAAGGTATTGAGGAGACCGGATTTGACGACCACAGGAACTTAACTCCATTTGGCAATCGTACCCTGAACCCTGTAGACGGATTATTATAATAGAAGGTATCTGCGTATGCTTTCCCCTTCAAAGCAACATAATCACAGGTCCTGTTCAGAAGTTCCGCTGATGAAAAAGGCTTGTCAATCTGGATCCAGCCGGTGAGAGTCGTGTCGAGACTACCGCTGATTGCAACTCTGTATCCCCCTTCTTCAATATTGTTAAGCGAAGAAACAGCAACATTTTGTTCTTCTTTAATAAAAATTGTGAAGCTCTTCGTTATATCACTCCATTTATTCCATGTGAAGTTATATAAACCCGTTCCGGTTGACAGGCTTGCAGTAAGGGCCCCTTTTTGGGATCCTGATGAATTGCAGAAAATAAAAACTGGGTCTCTTTCAGTAGAAGATGCAGAATAAAATGTATGACGTGTTGCCGAGCTGCCCGGCGCAGAAAGTTGTGCCATTAAGGAAGCTGACAAGAGAAACGATATGATCACTAAAAAGTAACGCACAGGCTTACAGTACTAAGTATCAATAACGCTCTCCGGATCATTTTGGTATTTTTCTTATGCAAGTATAATAAATAATATGCAGATTTTAAGATCAATCAGTATGAAAGACCTCTTCCAGCTCAGTCCACCATTCGCCTGCCTTCCTGTCGGCAAGCGGTTCCTGCATTGGCTCCATTATTGCCCACCATTCCTGAGTCGTTTTATCAGCAGCCATTTTTGCCATATCGGCAGCGAAGTTATCTCCAATATATTCGAAATACGCATAGAGCATCGAGTCTCTGTGAAAAATAGTATAGTTCCGGATATTGCATTTGCTTATCATATCCAGCACTTCCGGCCATACCTCAGCATGATATTTTTTATAGCTCTCAAAATTCTCTGGCTTTACTCCTATTAACTGACCATATCTTTTCATTTAATTCTGGTTTTAGTTTATAATTACTATGAATTAAGAACTTTCACTGAGGGGCACAGAGGTACCACAGAGTGCCACTGAGGACAATTTCCAAAGTCCATTACAGCAGCATAATTTCATATATTCCGGGGGGTGCGGAGAATGATTTAATTACAAGTCTTACGTATTGCGCCTCGACTGGTTTAAACCTGATTTCTGCCCTTGATCCTATTGTAGTTCCCTTATAACAGGTTTTCCAGTCATTTCCTGATTTATACTGAAGCTCGAATGATTTAATATTCTTCCCGCTTTCATATAATATTGTTGTGCTGAATTTACAGGGTTTATTAAGGTCAATTTCAACCCAGGGGGCTTTATCGTCTTTTGCTGCCTGCCAAAAAGTTCCTACCCAATCTCCATTTGTGATGGACTTGATATCTGTCCATTGAAAATCAATCCACTTAGGATCAGGATTTGATGATCCGGTTACTTTCTTCATATAAGAGAATGAATGAGGAGCAACTTCCATTGGCCTGATATCCATTGCATTCCCGGCAACTTCAATTTCTACTATTGTGTTAACAGGCTGAAGAAGTTTACCGTCGAATTCAATAATATTTTCACCATTCACTTTTGAATATTTTACCTTTTCACCACTTACCAGAGCGCATTTATTTATTTTCATCCCGAAATCAGGCAGAACAATCCTTGGTGAATCATCCGACCATTTGAGAATATGAAGATAAATTTTATTACCCTTCCGTGTGCTTACTCCACAATCGGTCGGTTTAAACGGGCCTCCCCGGGTTCCATAAATCGTATACCCGTATTTCGCAAGCCATTTACCCATTTCCCTCAGCCTTTCAGCCTGTAATGGCTCAATAGTTCCGTCGGGTTTCGGACCAACATTAAAAAGAAGATTACCATCACCACCTGATGACCGGATAAGACTCTGAAGACATTGCTCAAGCGACTTGACCTCATCGTTTGGTTTCCAGGCCCACTGACGTCCTATAGTCATGCATGTCTCCCATGCACGGGTATTCTGAAAATCCCCGACTCTTTGTTCGGGTGTGTCAAAATCACCTTTTGCTCCGGTTCGGTCATTTACAATAATATCAGGCTGAACAGTACGGATATAGTCAATGACACCCTGGCCGCGGACCGAATCAAATTCCTGCGGAACATCGTACCACATCACAAGAAGCGGACCATAGTTCCTGATAATTTCAACAGATTGATTTTTAAGATATTCCGTATACCTGTCAAGATTTGAAACAGCCCGTCTTACATTTCCGCCCGGACTTGTAAGCGGGAAATCAGGATTGTACCAGTCGGTTGTTGAATGGTAAAATCCAAGAGCCATTCCCTGCTTCCTGCAGGCTTCGGCGAGTTCCTTCATCACATCCCTGTGAAAAGGAGAATTCATAATATTGTGATCGGTATATTTTGTGTCCCACATGCAAAAACCATCGTGGTGTTTTGATGTGAAAACAATATACTTCATGCCGGCATCTTTAGCCAGTTTCACCCAGGAATCAGCATTGAAATCCACCGGATTGAACTGTTTGTAAAGGGCATCATATTCATCAACAGGGATCTCATCGCCTCTCGACCAACCTATTTCAGTCCCTTTAAGGCTTACCGGGCCCCAGTGTATAAACATGCCAAAACGGGCATCTTTCCACCACTCAAAACGTTCATCTTTTGAGGTTAAAGTCTGGCCTTTAATCCCTTGCATGAAGAGGATTGTGAATATAAACAGAATAAATTTTTTCATAACATTATGAGATTAAACATATCATTATTATTATGTATCAATGTCGTTTAGTTAAGCCCGGGTAATCAGTTGCTTACTCCCACATTTTACCCCCCTGCCCCCAGCGGGGGTGTTCTTAAATCCCCCCTTGGGGGGTTGGGGGGTAAAAACACAAGAATAGTAGAGTGGTCCCTGTGGTAAAATATTCTTTTCATGTTTGGTAATAATATTCCTTAACTAAACGCCATTGTATTATGTACTACGAATCAATTTAACGGCTATTAAATTCTTTTACGGCATCGAACATGGCGATTATATTCTCCGGAGGCACATCGGGAAGGATATTGTGAACGGTATTGAAGACAAAACCTCCTCCTGCCGAAAAAATCTCCATTCGTTCAAGAACCTGATCACGAATTTTTCCGGGAGGTCCTTCATTCAGGGTGCCAACAGTTTCAACTCCTCCGCCCCAGAAAGTACAATTCTTACCAAACTCCTTTTTCAGGAATGCCGGATCCATTCCGTATGAATTTGTCTGAACAGGATTAAAAATCTCAATTCCGGCTTCAATTAAATCGGGCATAAGCAGAGAGATAGAGCCGCAGGAATGAATAAAAGTATGCATCCGGCTGTGTGTTTTAACATAATCGCACAAAATCTTATGACGCGGCTTGAATAGTTGCCTGTATGTATCGGGAGACATAAATGGTCCCTGGGTCATACCCAGATCATCTCCAAAACGTATTATATCAACCACATCTCCAACGGCCTGACAGACTTTTTCGAGTGTTGCAAGATGCCTTTTCAGCAGTTCATCGAGAAGCTTTTCAACATTAGTCTGGTCGCAGAGCAGGTCCATCAGGAAATTATCCATTCTTCTGAGAAATGTCCCCCATTCGAAGAGATTACAACCGCAAACAACCAGGAGTGCTTTATCGGTTGTTTTTCTTAATTGAAGAGTCTTTTCACGCAGTTTTGACCAGAAATCACTGTCTCCTACATGATCCCACGGACTATGTGCATGACGGGCCCACATAATCCGGTTCATTTCAGCATCAAGGTCATTGAAATTATCCGGATAACCGTCAACGTAAGGAAAATAAGTCTGGTCGAAGAATGTTGCTCCAACAGGCATCTTGGAGAGGACTCTTTTGCCGTCATCATCAAAAGTAAGGAAGGAACCATCGGATTGACTAACAGGATGATACCAAACCGGATACAATGCTTTGGCGCCATTTGTCATTTTTATTGAATACCAGTCCGACGTATTTTCATTAAAGGTACGACCAATATCCAGTACATCTGAGCCAAACCTGTCAAGAATTGCCATGTCGGGCTGAGCAAGCTGCTGTACTACATCGTAAATCAGAACCGGAAGATCAGAACGCCCTATATGGCTGATCAGATTACTGTAAGCTATTGCTGATATACCGGAACTGGGTGTTGAACTCAAATCAACAGGAACCTTATCAGGTGCGATATGGCTTATGGCGTTCAATACTCTTTCACGTGATGTCATAAATTCTGATTTTCAGGATTATAATGATCCGCTGATACCTATCATATATGAGGAAGCAATTATTATCAACATCGAAAAAACCATAAGTAAATATACTTTCAGAGGAGCGCCCTTCCATTCTTTCCTGTACATTCCCCATAATGTTGCAAAAACAATAGTCAGCCCCATAAGAATCCCCCATGAGGTAAAGGTGAAGGGGCCCATCTTGCTTTTTCCCATACCATAAAGAATAAACTGGATAAACCAGAGAAACCCTGCGGAAAGTGCAAAAAGGTAATTTAATGCAAGAGTTGAAGAAGATCCACTTCGGGAATAATCCTTTAAAGAGTTGTTCCTAAATCCCAGATAAATGCACCAGATAATTGTCGTAACCAGAGTGCCGGAAAGCAGCAGGAGCATTACCGGCATAGTTGTGAATAAGGGATCAACCCCTGACTTTTCAGCATATATGGCTAAAGGCAGACCCTGTTCAAATCCCAAAGACATGGCAGACCCGGTAACGCCAACAAGCAAGGCGGCCAGCAATCCCCTGATAAAATTAAACTCTGAAATGTTTTTTTGTTTTTCAGAATCGGAAAAGACCTTGTCCTTAATAAATCCGGCTACTCCTGAAAGAGTTATACCAAGGCACGCAACCAATACCCCGGCAATAAGCAAATTCCCACCCGAGCTGGCAATCATTATCTTAAGCCGTCCATCAAGAACAGGGGGGACAAGCGTTCCAATAGCCAGCATTAATCCTAACGACAAGGCGTAGCCAAGGGAAATACCAAGGTAACGTAATGACAAACCAAAAGACAGGTTACCGATTCCGTAAACAGCACCCAGAAGAAATACTTTCAACAATATTCCGGAGGGAACGCCTTTGTAAATGTTTATAAATTCCGGGGCAAAGATGATACAGGCTGTTAAAGGAAATAGTATGTATGCCCCGAAACTGTAAATCAGCCAGTACGATTCCCATTTCCATCCTTTTATCTTCCCGAAAGGCATTGCAAAACTACCCGACGAGAAAGCTCCCGCGGCAATCAGCAACAAACCTGTAAATATGAACTGGTTCAAAATTTTAGAATATTGGCCGGTTTATAATTCAAATGTTGAACCCATTCCAAAAAAGATAATAAATGTAATTGCCACAAAGACACAAAGACGCTAAGGTTCACAAAGAGCTTAATATTAATGAATTACCTTGGTGTATCTTTGTGCCTTTGCGCCTTGGTGGCAAAAAAAGACTTTTCGGAGCTGGCTCATTTTTCAAAAGGCTTATAAATCAATGTCGTTTAGTTAAGCCCGGGTAATCAGTTTCTTACTCCCACATTCTACCCCCCTGCCCCCCAGGGGGGGTGTTCTTAAATCCCCCCTTGGGGGGTTGGGAGGTAAAAACACAAGAATAGTAGAGTGGTCCCTGTGG
>CAIMVD010000311.1 GCA_903844815.1 uncultured Bacteroidota bacterium
AGCTCGCTTGTGAATGCTTATGAAGAAGTCTATAGGAAAGCCGTATGCGGGAAAACCGCACGTACGGTTTGACGAGGGGGTAGGGAAAGTTTTATTAACTTTCCCACTCTACTCTACTGTAAGTTCTTAAAAATTGTTACACAGAGAAACACAGAGAAGCACAGAGGTCCACAGAGGGCTGATGAGACAAACTTTTTTTATATATCCGTAATTCTTAGATTATCATTCCTGCAGCCACAGTCTCATTCGTACCTTCATCGACGAAGATCATGCTTCCCGTTATATTGTTCTGACGGTAACTGTCATAAAACACTGGTTTGGATGTCCTTATCGTGATGCTGGCAATATCATTCATCTCAATATTCAGGTTATCTGTATCCTCTTCCAGGGTATTGATGTTCATCCTGTAATTTACCGATTTGATTATACATCCCGTCTCATTGCTGTTTATCCTGATCATGTAACGGACTCCTGTCTTCATTGGGCGCTCATTGAACCAGCAAATCATAAGATTTATATCCTGGCTGATTACCGGAATATCCTGATTAGCTACAATCATGTCGCCACGGCTTATATCTATCTCATCTTCGAGCGATATGGCAACAGAGTCTCCGGCAGTGCTCTCCGAGAGGGTCTTCCCAAGAACATCTATGCTTTTTATCTTCGACTTACGCAGTGAAGGGAGCACAGTTACTTCATCGCCGGGACGAAACACTCCGCCTGCAACCCTTCCTGCATAACCTCTGTAATCGTGGAATGCAGCTGTGTGCGGACGAATTATCGTCTGAACGGGAAAACGGGGATGTGAGGAATTCTTATCAGTCAATATTTCAATAGTTTCAATAAGATGTAAAAAGGTCTTTCCCGTATACCAGTTAAGATTTTCCGAACGATCGACAACGTTGTCGCCATATTTTGCACTGAGGGGAATATATTGGGCATCCGGTATTTCAAGCTTCGTGACAAGTTCGCCAAGTGCTTCCTTTATCTCGGTGAATACTTTCTCGGACCAGTTAACCATATCCATCTTGTTGATACAAAATATAATATGCCTTATATCAAGAAGTGATGCGATGTAAGAGTGTCGTATGGTCTGTTCAAGGACGCCCTTTCTTGCGTCGATAAGAATCACGGCAAGGTCGGCGGTGCTGGCGCCTGTAACCATATTCCGGGTATACTGGATGTGACCGGGGGTATCGGCAATAATGAATTTTCTGGCTGGTGTTGCAAAATACCTGTATGCTACATCAATGGTTATACCCTGTTCCCTTTCAGCCCTTAACCCATCGGTGAGCAGCGAAAGGTCAAGTTCTTCCCTTCCAAGCCTTTTTCCTGATGCAACAATGTGCTCCATCTGGTCCTCGAATATTGATTTGCTGTCGTAAAGGAGCCTGCCTATAAGGGTGCTTTTTCCATCGTCCACACTGCCTGCCGTGGTAAACCTCAGGAGGCTCTTATACTTGCTTTTGCCGTTTAATGTCATTATGCTGTTAACTTTAAGTACTTGTATTCAATTTGTTTTATTAAGAGTCCGAAGTCCGAAGTAAATCCGCAATCACAAATCCGCAATCCGCAATCCTAAAAATATCCCTCTTTCTTGCGGTCTTCCATGGCGGCTTCCGAACGTTTGTCGTCATATCTTCCGCCTCTTTCAGTCACCCTTGTTGCTGCTATCTCCGAGATGATTTCTTCGAGTGACGTCGCCTTTGAAAGGGTTACCCCAGTGCAGGTAATATCGCCTATGGTCCTGCAGCGCACATCAGTCTCGAAAACCTCTTCATTTGGTTTAAGTTGCATAAAAGGAGCCCATGCCAGATATGTTCCATTTCTGCTGAAGATCTTACGGCGGTGGGTATAGTACAATTCAGGGAGTTTAATGTTTTCATTGAGAATATACTGCCATACATCGAGTTCAGTCCAGTTGCTGATGGGGAATACCCTGAAATGTTCGCCCATGTGTTTGCGTCCGTTAAAGATGTTCCACAATTCCGGTCGCTGGTTTTTTGGATCCCACTGGCCAAATTCATTCCTGTGAGAAAAGAATCGTTCCTTTGCCCTGGCTTTTTCCTCATCCCTCCGTCCGCCGCCAATAGCGACATCGATTCTTAGTTCATCGACTGCATCGAGAAGAGTGACAGACTGGGCCTTGTTCCTGCTCGCGTTTATCCCGGTTTCCTCGGTGACCCTTCCCTTGTCGATTGAATCCTGTACATACTTTACAATAAGATCAGCTCCGAACTCTTTTGCAAGGTCATCTCTGAACTTAAGTGTTTCTTCAAAGTTATGGCCCGTGTCGATATGCATCAGGGTGAAGGGAATTTTTGCAGGCCAGAAGGCTTTTCGCGCAAGGTAAACAAGCACTATGGAGTCTTTCCCGCCTGAGAAGAGCAGAACCTTATTCTCAAACTGGGCTGCCACTTCCCTCATGACAAATATTGCTTCGTTTTCAAGCTCCCGGAGATGTTCATTATTAATATTCAGCACATTCTTCATTCTTCTTCCTTTTATCTTTTTCCTTTTGTTTTTCGCCTTGACTGCTGAGCTTGCCGAAGCATGCCTTTCGCCTTTTGCCTTACTTAGTATGAAGTCCGCATTCTTTGGGACCGTCATTTTCCCACCACCATCTTCCAGCACGGAAATCTTCTCCCTTTTTAACAGCTTTTGTGCATGGTTCACAGCCGATGCTTATATAGCCCTTATCGTGAAGAGTATTGTAGGGAATCTGATTTTCTTTTAAAAAAAACTCTACATCTTCAAGTGACCAGCTGAAAAGAGGGTAATACTTGATAATTTTTTTATGTTCATCAAATTCAATCCAGTCTAGTTGGTTTCTGTCGCCACTCTGGCCGGCCCTTATTCCTGAGATCCAAACTTCCATTCCTTCCAGGGCCCTGTTAAGAGGAACCATCTTTCTGACCTTGCAGCATTCCTTCCTGTCTTCCACAGAATTGTAGAAACTGTAAGGCCCTTTTTCGGTAACCATTTTTTCTACGGCTTCAAATGCCGGGAAAAAAACCTCTATTTTTTTGCCGTATTTCTTAACAGTTTTCGACAGTACGTCATATGTTTCTCGGAAGAGTCTGCCGGTATCAAGAGTAATTACTCTGATATCAATGTTATTTGTAAAGATCTTATGTGTAATAACCTGGTCTTCAATTCCAAGGCTGGTTGTGAAGATTACTTTACCCGGATACGCTGAACAAAGCAGCGTTAGTACCTCCTCAATTGTTTTACCCTTGAGTTGATCTTTCAACTCTTTTAATCGTAAATTGTTTTCCATCCGTTTTGATTAATGGTTTCAGTTTAATCCTATGAATATGAGCCCACAGCCTTTCATGAAAATAATATAAGATGGTTTTCGTGAAAACCTCAAATCCACCAATCGACACAGCTATCGCGACTTTTCCGGTTATAACATAGCTTATTATCATAGTATCAATGGTTCCTACAATTCTCCATGACACCGATTTGATAATACTTTTTAACGGTTTATCCGCCCTGTCACTGACTTTAATGCTGTCATTAGTATCTGATTTATTTTCAGATTGGTTAATCAAAACATCTAGCATGAATTTACATATTATTTATTACCAAAAATAAGCCAGATGATTCAATGTCAGAGTGGCAATTTTGCGGTAGTTATATAGGTATAAATACATATCCGGAAGTATGCATAAAGTCTGATTTTGCAATTAAATTGCACGTGAGTGGAACCCCGGTATATCGTTAAACTGCTTAAGGAAGCAGCATTTTATTCTTTGCAATTAGTCCCAACATTCCATTTAATGCCACTTTGCTAAAAAAGATGAAGATAAATATTATACCGGTGATCAAAAGATTTTGCGGCCTCCTATCTGTATTTACCGGGTTTAATTGTTATTCTTATAACAGCAGCAATGAAGTGTTTTCAGTATTATCTCACTTCGTGTTTTTAAATTTACTGTTTATCAGTTTCCTTAATCTTGACAAGTAGGGAATTTAGAGCATTAATTGATGTAACAGGGTTAATAATTGTCACTCTTAACCATATTTTACCCTGCAATTCTGCTTTTACTATATAGAATGAGCCTTCTTTCATAATCCTGTCTCTGGCATCCAGGTTAAATTTGTTTGCCGTTTCATCTGACAGGCTATTTCCAATAAATCTGAAACATACAATGTTGCTTTCGGGAGCCACAGCCAGTTCGAAATCTTTATCCGATTGAATCATCGCGGCAAATGTCCGGGCAAGGTCATACCTGCTGTCGACATATTCCCTGTAATAATTGTTTCCATAATATTTTAAGGCTGTATATGCAATGATACCAAGGGCGCTTTTGGTACACTCAATAGTACGGATGGCGCTTTCGTACCATAGATTGCTCTGTGTTTTCTGAAAAAGATACGATGCTTTCTGTGCAAAGGTCTCATAGGATGTATGACTGTTTTTGAACATTACAAGAGTGTTAAGCGCGGGTACAAGGAACATCTTGTGGAAATCAATTACAACTGAGTCGGCGCGTTCGATTCCTTTTACAAGATTCCTGTATTTATCCGAGAACAGAACACCCATCCCATGTGCTCCGTCGACATGCATCCAAAGGTTATGCTTCTCGCAGAAACCGGCAATTTCCTCAAGATTGTCGTATGAACCGGTCGCAGTGGAACAGGCGCTGGCAACCACAGCGATAATCTTTGTACCCTCTTTTTCCGCCTTGTCTTTCAAATCTTCAAGCAAACCGGTTCTCATTTTAAAAGAATTATCAACCGGCACCTGAATAGCGGAACCTCCTCCCAGCCCCATTATTCTGACATTTCTTCCTACACTGTAATGTGCCTGTGCCGAAACCATATAAGCCGGCTTATTTTCCTCCCTGACACCTTCTTCCCAGATATTGTATTCCGTAATGTTCTGACGGGCTGCAAGCATGGCAGTCAGATTACCTGCTGTTCCCCCATGGGTGAAAATACCATCGTAACCGGATTTGTAACCTATAAGAGACCCTATTTTATTAATAACATTCCGCTCCATTGCCATGTTCACGGGTCCCATCTCATATATGGCGGCGCCATTGTTGAGAAGGGAAGTGCATAATTGTGCCAGGGCGGTTGCGGGCAGGGGAGAGGTAACCTGATGCCCGATATAATGCGGATGATGAATGTGAATGGAGTTTTCAATTATCCTTCTGAAATAGGAATCGAATGATTCTTTTTCCCCTTCACAGGAGTCGAATGAGAACTGGTCTGCAAGTTCGTCGGGGTCCTGCCATGGAAGAACCTTCATCTCATTTCCATTAAGGGTATAATTCAAATAATCCGATAATGTATCTACCAGCTTATGGCCTTCCGACCTGAATTTTTCAGGATCAAAAGGATATGGAATCTCCGTTTCAGACATTTATTTTAAAGTTTAAGGAAAATGATGCAGGTAATAATGCTTTTAAAAAGATCCAGTTATGAATGGATTTCTCCAGCCAGTCCGTTGAAAAACCAGCCGATAACCGGATCATCCGGGCGATTCCTGTTATCATCAATAATATCAGTTAACGTCATCTTTTCATTAAGCATATTTGCAAATATTTCAATCACTCCGCAATATCCCCGCGGATTAAGAAATGTAAATTCATAAGAAGGGGCCAATGCGTTATACTGATCGTAGAAACCTGTCAGAATATCCCATCTTTTTTTTTGTTCCCTGGTCAATTCTTCAAGGAATCCAAAAGTTTTTATAAAATTGCCAAACCTGATGGCAGCATTTTCTTTTATAGGGGATCCGAGATTGCGGATATCAATTCCTCTTGCAAGATAGATCTCGGCATATCGGAAGATTCCCGAGAACCCGAAGGCATCCAGGTCATCGGCTACAGATAGAATTGTCAGGAGGTCGTATCTGTATTCTGCAGATCTGTACTCTTTGTTGTCGTGATTTTCAATTGCTTCAGGGACCTCAGCAAAATCAGATATTTCAAAATTATTTTCCGACAAAAACCGGCTGCATAGTTCCCTGCTGTGAAGTCCATGCCTCACACCACGATCAACTGACATCCCGATGTCATGAAGGTAACATGCAACAATTAATTTGAAAGGCAATCTGTCGTCAACAACCAGATTCTTTTCAGCCAGGTGAAATAAGAGTCCCGCAGCATTTTTCCATACCCTTCGGTGATGGTCAATGCCATGTGACGGGAGAGAATTTTCGTCATAATTGGAAACAAAAAAACTCTCCAATAACTGTTTTAGTTGAATTTCTGCAGATTCAACAGAGGTTTTCAGATTCATATAGACAAGAAAAGCAAAAGAACCTGTCTTTTGCTTCTGAACAGGTTCTCCAAAAAAGACTAGTGAATCATCATTCCTTTTGCAAGGTCGAGGATTGTTGTATCGTCAAAAGTAACAATTCCTCCGTCCGGTCCCTGCTCAAAATGAATACCGACACTCTGTCCTTTAATAAAATTTGTCCCTCCGAAATAATTCCTTACGGTTTCTTCGTTCAGATCCAGCTTTTCTGCAATTTTTTTGATACTTCCGGAGGGCAGCTGGTCTTTAATCTTCCGGAGTTCATTGAATGTGATTGTAGTAGCCATCATGATATAATTATGTTACGGTTTGGTTAAATTTTTATTTCAATACCCAAAGCTAAACATAAAATGGACAACTTGAAAAACAATTTCATATTTTTAAGAGATCTGCCAATTATTAACAGTGTCATAGTTTTGATGCATAGTCAAGAAACAGGGCGAGACCCTTCTTCTTTTGTTCATTGAACTCATAATCAATGTTTATAGTCAGATATTCCTTTAGCTCGCTGCCTCTGATAGTTCCCGTATTTCCGAATTTCTCAACCACAGCATCTATGTTCCTGATGCCGACAGCAAGAGCTTCATTGAATTCCCTTACAAACTCTTCACTGATAATCTTGTTGGCAGTCCACGCTGCAAATACGAAGGGAAGGCCGGTAAATTCAATCCAGGCACCGGCAAGATCTATTCTGTCTGTATAGTTGTTTTCAAATTCAAAGCACTGATCGCCAATAAGAACTACTGCTTCGCCAACGGATATACCAGTGAAGTTGAATTCTTCGGAAGTGTCTATCCATCTGAATTCTTTTTTCCAGAAGTTTTTTGCAAGTACTTTAACAAGATTCACTGAAGTGCGCGACCGGTAGTCGAGATAGATCGAAGTGATGTCATCGAACGGGGTATTGCTGAGCAGCATAACCGTCCTTACATTTCTAACAGCTCCGATACAATAATCGCTCAGAAGATGGTATTCCTTCAGAAGGGGAAGAACCGCAACAGGGATCAGGCCTATATCGGCTTTGTCATTGATAAGCTTTTCTGCACAATCGGCCGGATGGTCAGTTTCAATAACTGCTTTTTTCTCAAACCCGCTTTCGCTCAGCCCGTAGATAAACGGGTATGTATTAGCATATTTAACCGCAGAAATTCTGATTTTGTCCATACCCTTTTTTTACAACATCTAAAATAGTACTTTTGTAGGTATAGTAATAACAGATGAAAAATCATTTCGGCAAAAAATGGAACTAAATTTTCTTACCTCCATATCTCCTCTTGACGGAAGATACAGGCATCAGATTGAAGAACTTGATCTTTATTTCTCGGAATTCGGGCTTATCCGATACCGTCTTATGGTGGAAATTGAATACTTCATTTCCCTCTGTAACATCCCTTTACCTCAGCTTGCCGATTTTAAAAAGGATAATTTCAAGGATCTCCGGTCGATATATGAGGAGTTTGACCTTACGGATGCTGAAAAGATAAAAGAGAGGGAGAAGATCACAAACCACGACGTAAAAGCGATAGAGTATTACCTTAAAGAGAAGTTTTTTCAGTCGGGCTTGGGGAAATGGAGTGAGTTTATTCATTTCGGTCTCACTTCGCAGGATATTAATAACACTGCCGTTCCCCTGTCGATAAAAGATGCGCTGATTAATTTCTATTTCCCCGTTCTTTATGAACTAAGGGAGACTCTGGCAACCTTTGCCGATGACTGGAAGGATATCCCTATGCTTGCCAGAACACATGGTCAACCTGCATCTCCAACAAGGCTTGGTAAGGAAATCGAGGTTTTTATTGCACGTATTGACGGACAGATAAAGTATTTCGGACAGATCCCTTATTCTGCAAAATTCGGAGGGGCTACGGGGAATTTCAATGCACATAAGGCAGCTTACCCTGAAATTGACTGGATCACATTTGCAAACAACTTTGTAAACGAAGAGCTTGGTTTGCAGAGATCACAGCCAACAACTCAGATCGAACATTACGATAATCTTGCCGCCCTGTTCGATAACATGCGCAGGATCAATGTAATCCTGATAGATCTCGCCCGTGATTTCTGGACCTATATTTCTATGGACTACTTCCGTCAGAAGATTAAAAAAGGTGAAATAGGTTCCTCTGCCATGCCACATAAGGTTAATCCGATTGATTTTGAGAACGGGGAAGGCAACCTGGGCTATGCAAACGCAATTTTCGGCCATCTCTCTGAAAAACTGCCAATATCCAGACTTCAGCGCGATCTTACCGATTCAACTGTACTCAGGAACATCGGTGTTCCTATAGGCCATTCACTCATTGCCTTTAATTCTATACTGAAAGGGTTGAACAAGCTTATCGTGAACAGAGAAAAGATCCACAATGATCTCGACAATAACTGGGTGGTTATTTCAGAGGCCATCCAGACCATCCTGAGAAGGGAGGGATATCCCAAGCCTTATGAAGCTCTCCTTGAACTTACCCGTACAAATCAGAAGGTAACGGCAGAGTCGCTTATTCATTTTATTGATAATCTCGACCTTGATGATGACGTTAAACAGGAACTTAAGGCCATCAGCCCATTCACCTACACAGGTTATTAATACGATTATTATAAATGAGTAATATAAGGCTCCTTCTCAAATACTTCACTCCATATCGTTGGTCGGCTTTCAGGAATATATCATATAATACTCTGAGCGCACTTTTTGCCCTGATTTCGTACACGCTTGTGGCTCCATTTTTAAAGATTCTTTTCAGCATGGTTCAGGTAGCGCAGGACCCGGGGCCTTTTCAGTACAGTACAGATTATATTGAGCAATTTACGCGCTACTATCTTTATGTTTTTATCCAGACTTACGGGCAGGGAGGCGCTTTGGTCCTGGTTGTTGTAATTGTAATTGTGGCCAGTCTGTTCAAAAACCTGTTTGTCTTCCTCGCCAATAACAGTATGGCCTTCATCAGGGCAAGCACGGTGAGAGACCTGCGTAAGAAACTGTATGACAAAATACTCAGGCTTCCTCTGTCATTTTTTACGGAATCCCGGAAAGGGGATGTGATGACCAGGATCTCGAATGATGTCCAGGAGATTGAAATCTCGGTAATGGCTTCCCTTTCAATGATATTCCGCGATCCGTTATACATCCTGCTGTTCGTCGTCTATCTGTTCATCAGCAGTTTCCGACTAACGCTTTTTGCCATGGTCCTGCTTCCAATAAGCGGTTGGCTTATAGGCAGAGCGAGCCGTTCACTCCGTTCTTCCTCACTTTTAGGACAGCAATTCCTGGGACGTCTTCTTTCGGTTGTGGAGGAGACACTATCGGGCCTCAGGATAGTAAAAGGCTTTAATGCTGAGGAGAAGATGAAGAAACAGTTTGCCGAATCAAATGAACGATATGCAAAAGTATTTAAAAGGGTAACAAGGAAAGCATACCTCGCCTCGCCAATCAGCGAGTTTCTCTCCACAATAGTTCTTATGGTGCTTATGTACGTCGGAGGAAAGATGGCACTTCTGGGATCTGATAACCTTTCTCCCGACAAACTCATTGCCTACCTTATTGTCTTCTCCCAGATAATTCAACCGGCAAAGAACATTACCACTGCTTGGTTTAGCATTCAGAAAGGAATGGCCTCAATTGACAGGATCGACCAGATCCTCGATGCTGAGGAAAAAATCACCGAGAAGGATGATGCCATTCCTGTTTCATTCTTTAACGATTCTATTGAATTCAGGGGAGTCTGGTTTGCTTACAATAATGAGCCGGTACTGAAGGATATCAACCTGACAATTAAAAAGGGACAAACAGTTGCAATAGTTGGAAAGTCAGGATCGGGTAAATCCACCCTGGTAGATCTTTTGCCCCGTTTCATGGATGCCGATAAGGGGCAGGTTCTTATTGATGGAGTAGATGTTCGTGATCTAATAACAAAAGACCTTCGTTACCTGATGGGAATCGTAAGCCAGCATCCGATTCTTTTCAATGCATCTTTCAGGGAGAATATAGCCTTCGGTGTTGATGTTGCTGACATGGAAAAAGTCGAAGAAGCTGCCAGGATAGCTAATGCCCATGAGTTTATCTCAGATACTGATTCGGGTTATGAAAGCAGTGTGGGTGAAAGCGGAAACAAGCTCAGCGGAGGGCAGCGCCAGAGGGTCAGCATAGCCAGGGCTATCATGGCAAATCCGCCAATACTTATTCTGGATGAGGCTACATCGGCTCTGGATACCGAATCGGAAAGACTGGTTCAGGATGCCATCCTGAAGCTCATGAAGAACCGGACCTCAGTTGTTATCGCCCACAGGCTCTCAACTATTCAGCACGCAGATATGATAGTGGTAGTTGATGAGGGCAGAATTGTAGAAACCGGAACCCATGCTGAGCTTATGGCAAAAGCTGAGGGTTTCTACAGGAGGCTTCACAGTTATCAGGCAATATAGATTAGGGACAATAGAATAAATAAATAATAACCACAGATTTCACAGAGCTGCACGGAGTAATCACTGAGTATCAAGATTGAAACCCCGTAACAAATACTCTGGATCCTCGGTTAAAAAAGAATCAACCATGAGAAATTTTATTAAACTGTTTTTTGTATTTTTTCTGCTGACAGGAGCTTCGCTTCAGGGGCAGAAAGGGAAACATACCTTTTCCCTTGGAACAACTGACTTTCTGCTTGACGGACTGCCTTATCAGATTATCAGCGGCGAGATGCATCCTGCCAGGATTCCTGCTGAATACTGGCGGCACAGGGTGAAGATGGCAAAGGCAATGGGGTGTAACACCATATCCGTTTATCTCTTCTGGAATTATCATGAATCAGAAGAGGGCGTATATGATTTCACTACGGGGAATCGTAATCTGCAGGAGTTTTTCAAAATCGTGCAGGAGGAGGGCCTATGGCTTATAGTGCGGCCCGGCCCATATGTTTGTGCCGAATGGGAGCTTGGAGGAATACCTCCCTACCTCCTTCGCATTCCTGATATCAAGCTTAGATGCATGGATCCCAGATATATGGCTGCAGCTGAAAAATATATTGCCCGGCTTTCGCAGGAGATAAAGCCATACCTTGTTACAAATGGAGGTTCTGTTCTTATGCTGCAGATCGAAAACGAATATGGCAGTTTTGGCAACGACAGGAACTACCTAAACCGGCTTAAGGAAGTATGGGCTCAAAACGGTATCGACATACCAACATTTACAGGCGATGGCCCTACGACCTATATGCTTGAGGCGGGTTCCCTTCCCGGCAGTGCTGTGGGCCTTGATTCGGGAAGCAGTATGGAAGATTTTGCCCTGGCAAATAAAATGAATCCAGGTGTTCCTGTTTTCAGCAGCGAGACCTACCCGGGCTGGCTTACACACTGGGGAGAAAAATGGGTAAAGCCTGATACTTCCGATTTATTAAAAGAGGTAAGGTTTCTTATGAACAATAAGAAGTCATTTAACTTTTATGTGATTCATGGTGGTACCAATTTTGGATATACAGCCGGTGCAAACTCCGGAGGCAAAGGGTACGAACCCGATGTTACAAGTTACGATTACGACGCCCCCATAAGCGAGCAGGGCGTTGCAACACCCAAATTCATGGCACTTAGGAAACTGCTTGGATCTTATCTTCCAAAAGGAAAAAAACTTCCTCCGATGCCTGATCCTATCCCAACTTTGCAGATGACAATCGAGAGCATGAAACCATTTACATCAGTCTGGGACAACCTTCCTGCACCGGTAAACTCCGTGCAGCCAAAACCATTTGAGGCTTATAATCAGGATTATGGTTTCATTCTTTATAAAACAGAACTCATTGGCCATAAAAAAGGCAAACTTACTGTTACCGATCTGCACGATTATGCTACTGTCTTTTTAAATGGAACCTATATTGGAAAACTCGACAGGAGGGAAGGAATAAATACTATTGACATACCGGAAAGTAATGTTCCCAATCCTGTTCTTGAGATTTTTGTAGAGGGAATGGGACGCATCAATTTCGCACAGAATCTTATTGACAGGAAAGGCATAACCGACCGAGTTACCCTGAACGGGATGACGCTCATGAACTGGAAGGTCTATAATCTTCCAATGGACGGTAAATTTATTTATAACCTCCGTTCTTCCGGTAAAAACCTTAGCAAGCCAGGCATTTTCTTTAAGGGTAATTTTATGCTTAACCAGGCAAACGGAACAACAGGGCAGGATAGCTATATCGATGTTTCGGGTTATACAAAGGGAATAGTATGGGTAAATGGTCACAACCTTGGACGTTACTGGAATATTGGACCACAGACAAGACTATTTTGCCCGGCTACTTTCATGAGAGAAGGAATTAATGAGATTATGATCTTTGACATTCACCAGACGAAAGCGGCAACTATTAAAGGAGAATCAACCCTCGAATAGAAATAAACCTTAGTGCCCTTAAATAATACTTAGTGTCCCTGGTGTTTAAAAAGAAGCGCGTTCCTGTTTAAACACAAAGGGCTCAAAGGTTTACTTTAAGGACACAAAGGGAAGAATACCTGGGTAATGAAATTATTATGATTCTTTATTTAGATTATCCAGAGGGAATGGAATCCCGAGCCGTCGGTAATTGTTGCCGGCAAGCGGGTTGTATTCGATAAATTCTACAGGGATATTCTTACTTAAGCTTCCGGCATAGCCAAGAATTGAATTTATATTCTCTTCAGTATCGGTAATATTTTTAACCATTGGAATACGAACTATTATCTTCTTTCCTGAACTTACAAGGAAGGTCAGATTTTTCTTAATGAGCAAATTGGATTCTCCGGTGTGCTGACGGTGAACAAAAGGATCGAAGATCTTTAAATCGGCAATGAACAGGTCAACTTTATCAGAGATCTGTCTGATAACCTCTTCAGGACAAAAGAGGGATGATTCAATTGCCGTATGGATACCTCTTTCCCTGCACATTGAAAGAATCTCAAAAGCAAAGTCAGGCTGATAAAGCGGTTCTCCACCGGTAAGCGTTATTCCGCCACCTGAGGTTTTGAAATAGGGGATATCTTTTTCAATCTCACATATTACCTCCGATGGTGTGGTTACCCACCCGGTGAACTGGATGGCACTGGTCGGACATACTTCCACACAATCGCCTGTTGTTGTGCACAGCCTCCTGTCAATTGAAATATACTTCTCGGGTTCTCCCGTTAGCATAAGGGCTCCCTGGGGGCAAACATCCACGCACTTTCCGCAGGCTATGCAAACGTTTTTGTTATACCATATTGATATATCGCTGCCTATCCCCTCGGGACTATGACACCATACGCAGTTCAACGGACAGCCTTTCAGGAAAACTGATGTTCTTACTCCTGGTCCGTCGTGAATGGAAAACCTTTTTATTTTAAAAACCGTTCCTGAGATCTTACTCATTTTCACCCTGTGTTGTTCGTAAGATTATTTCATCCTGGAGATCTCCCGCAAGTTCTGTGAAGTAGGCGGTATATCCGGCAACCCTGATGGTAAGTCCCTTCCAGGAATCCGGATCGGCTTTTGCACTTCTGAGGTCTTCCGAAGTAACAACATTGAATTGTATATGGTGGATGGGGAGAGTAATAAAAGTCTTTAAAAGTGAAGTGAACTTTGATCTGTCGGTTTCATTCCTGAAAAGGGAGGGCAGAAATTTCATATTAAGCAGAGTGCCGTTGCTCGCAAGGTGAGATGGGACTCTTGCCACAGAGTTAAGGACAGCTGTCGGACCGTTCTTATCGCGACCATACATCGGCGACATGCCTCCGTCGGCCAGCGGAGTTCGTGCCAGCCTGCCGTCGGGGGTTGCCCCGACATTCTGACCCATAGGAACATGGGCAGAAACAGTGTATAGTCCCATGTGGAATGGTCCGCCTCTGTAATTCCGGGCCTTCTTCAAACCCGATGCGAAATATTTTATCCATTTAGCCCCTAACTCGTCGACCCATTCAACATCATTACCATATTTCGGACAACGGTTAATGCAAAACTGCCTCAGGGGTTCTTTTTTTTCAAAATTATTTCTGAGAGCTTCCATCAACTCTGACTTGTCAATTATAGGTTCCTGGAAGACAAGCTTTTTTAACACAGCGAGGCTGTCGGCAATATTGGCTCCCTGTATTGCCTGAATTCCCGAATAGTTATATTTTGCACCTCCTGCAGTTATGTCAGTTCCTGTATTGAGGCAGTTGTTCATAACGGATGAAAGGAACGGAGAGGGGAGGTGACGCCGGTGGAATTCTTCAACAACATTGCAGGCGCTTAACATTTTATCTGTGAAAAAGTCGATCTGCCTTCTGAATGATTCTTCAAGATCTTCGTAAGCGGAAAAATTTTCCAGCTTTCCGGTTGCAGGGCCGATCCTGTTTCCTGTTATCATACAGACACCATCGTTGATTGCCAGTTCAAGGGCTTTTACCAGATTAAACATTGCAGAGTCGCTCCACCCGAGGTAATTACCGCTTGTGCTAAGCTCAACGCAACCAACAAGTGCATAATTTATGGCATCTTCCTGACTGATACCTGCTTCCCTGAGAGAGGGAATTATGCTTTCGTCGTTAACAACCTGGGGCATTCCTGTTCCAAGGCCAATTACACGGCTGCATTCATCAAGGAATTCAGGAGGTGAACCCTTATGCAGACGTGCCGTCAGGTTTGGCTGGGGAAGGCGGATATGATCCTGGGCCTTCAGAAAGAGGTAGGAAAGTTCATTTGTGGCATCATTTCCTTCACTGTCGACCCCTCCCAAAGTAACATTAAAGCCTATTGGAAATCCGGCAAAATATCTGGCGCTATGTGCGTTGCGCATATAGACGATCTGGTTGAATTTTACGAATAAGGCATCAATGAGTTCCAGTGCAGTATCTGGGTCTGTGTCTTTATAGTATTGTAAAAGATACTGATCCATGCGGCCGGGGGAAAAGGAGGAAGCGTTTGATTCCATCTGCAATATCACAAACAGAAACCATACTGACTGGAGAGCTTCCCTGAAATTGGCTGCAGGTCCTTCAGAGAGTCTCTTACAGGTTACCGATATTTCATACAGATTTTTCCTGAGGACAGGATCCTGTTCTTCTTTCGCCATTAAAACTGCCAGTTCAGAATAGCGGTTAATAAAATTGCATGAAGCTTTAAGAGTTATGGATACAGCTTCATAAAAACTCCTTTTTTCTCCTTCCGCAATTTTAACTTTTTCCCGGGCAATTTCAAGAAGGCCTGATGGTCCAAGGCGAAGCCATACTTCCACATCAGGACAGATATGCCCCTGTGCATGGTCCTTCTGATTTATCTTAACTACCTTTTCAATTGAGCTTAATTCATTCCCGTATGCATTGTAGATGTTATCTTCCAGTGTTTTGCCGCGCCAAAAAGGAGCAATGCTGTCTTTCAATAAAATAACATCTTCTTTTCTGATTCCGAAAGGATCCTGAGGTCTTGAAGGTAGCGTCTCTATCTCTTTCTCAAGCCATGCAAGTCCTGCTTCAGGAAAAACGACACCGGCCCTGATGTCAGGAGTCCTGTTGCCTGCAATCAGCTCTTCGGGATCAATCGCCAGGGGCATTTCATTTAAAGCTGCGGCCAGGGAATAAGCTCGCTTCAGAATAACGGGCAAATCACCGTTTTCCTTATATACCCTTGTAATTATTTTCGCCTGCCCGATCGATATATATCTTTCGGAAGACATGGTTTTCTTCCTGAGCGACAAGACCCTTTCTGAAGCCGGGATGATCTGAAAATTCTTTGGCATGTTAATAAATTCCGTAGTTTTTACTATTTACCATCCCTGCAAATATACCGTTTAAATCTATTTTCAGATTCTATCCAATCCGAATAGCCTGCAAATATGCCTGTTATAAATATTATCAAAAACGCAATCAGAGATTGTTTTTTGATTTTCATCAAGGAGCCGGTAGAATTCATCCTTTCTGTGAGCAGCAAGTTTGTATGCAACATGAATAAGCTGCCTCATATCGGGATTATAATCGGGATTGATCCTGACATGTTTAAGCGATTCGGCGAACTTTCTGCCATTCCATCCCATTACTTCAATTTTGGAAGGCAGCAGTGAGGACTTTATATCAATGACGTCAGCGTAAGGAGTGCAGAGTTCATCGATCTTCCCAAGAGCTTCGTAATATATCTCCTTAACAAACTTCAGGCCATCTCCGCCTGAAAACGCAAGACCTATAACCTCTTCAATCCAGGTAGTTCCTGCCGTCTTTATATGTATGCCTTTGTCGAGTTTCTTTATTGCAGCACCGATATATGGATAGATAGCAAACTTGTCAGATCCCGAGTGAATGCTTATTTTAAGGTTTTCGGGAAGTCCGAATTCTTTTACCGCAAAATCAATTAAGTGAAGATCTTTCTCGAATTCATCAATAAATATTTGAGGATCGCCCACATAATCGACACCCTTATTGAATCTTCCGGGGAATTTGGGAGCAAAGGTCTGGACTGGAATATTAAGGTGGGAAAGCATCTTCAGAATAAAGAAGAGCTCAACCGGAGTTTGCGGATCCGGAACTTCATCCATTGAAACTTCGATAATAAAATTTCCCTTTCCCTTTACATTCTCAATCCTGCCAAAGATTTCGGAAGCTTTTATAGCCGCAAAGAGATATCTTTTTGCAATCATCCTGATCTGGAATTCAGAAGTCTTAAAATGCAATCCTGTTCCCGGAATATCGATAAAGCTTGAATACTTATCTATGCCTTTCATGAATTCATCGATTTCTTTCATATCAGCCTGAGTACCGATATAAGATGCGACATCGATTGTGAAAAAATCGGAACTGGCTATGAATCTGTCAATTGTATCATTATTTATATGATCGGCATCTACAAAGTAGTCTTTGCTAAATCCTGCTTTGGCGACGACGGAATCGGCTTCAAGCCGTACATCGCCCGGCTGGGTTCCGATAGTAACGTGTTCGCGGTTCGACTTGTTCCATACAGGCGTTATTTCCACACCCTTTTCCGATGCTGCAATGATTGCTCTTAGTTGAGCATCACCCTGATGGCCAAACCTGTCGCCAAGTCCAAAAGAATACTTTCCTAATGTCTTCATTGTAATATTATTTTGATTTTAAAGGTATGAAGAATCAACACATGTTTTCAATTTTCCTTTGAGGATCAGATCTCTACTTTTTTCATTTTAGGAACCATATTATGCATCACAACCCATGCAATCAGATAGGCAAGAGCGCAAAATACAAAGACCATTGTATAGGCAATTGTCATATTGCTTTGTACAACAGGGACCTGTAAAGCCTTTAATTTTTCAAACAATCCGGGGTCAACGGCCTGAAGCTGCTGTACAACTTCCGTGGGCAGATTATTCAGGGATACTTTATCGAGATTGATAACATCATCATATTTGTTTATCAGGTTCATCGATCGTATTTTCTCAACATATCCGCCAAGATTTTGTGCCTGTGCTTCGACCCACGACTTTGCAATACCGTCTGTGCGGAAGCTGTCGAAAAGCCATCCGGAAGACTTATTTACAACTATGCCTCCGATACCACCTGCCATACCCCCTATACCGGTAACACTGGCAATGGTTTTTTTCGGAAACATATCAGAAACAGTTGTGAATATATTAGCCGACCACGCCTGGTGAGCAGCAGTACCGACACCGATAATAAGAACAGGCATCCAGTAGCTTATGCTACCAAGCGGCTGGGCCAGGAGGACGAGTAGCGGAAACAATGCTATAAGAAGCATTGCCTTCATGCGTCCCACATATGGATCATAACCCTTGTTTATAAAGTACATGGGAAACCAGCCACCCGATATGCTGCCAACGGTTGACATCGTATAAAGTACTGCCAGTGGGAACGCAACTTCCATTCCGGTCATTCCATATTGTGCTTTCAGGTAGGCTGGAAGCCAGAACAAATAGAACCACCAGACACCATCGGTCATGAATTTTCCAAAACTGAAAGCCCATGTCTGTTTGTACTTCAGGAGTTTGAACCATGGTACCTTATCGTGATTTTCAGGAATGGAAGCATTTGATTCATCGATATTGTCTGAATGAATATAATCATATTCTGCTTTACTAACATTCTTACTTCGTGATGGGATTTCATAAAGCCAGAACCAGAAAATAAGCCAGGTGAATCCAATTGCCCCAATGATTAAGAAGGCTGCTTCCCAGCCTAAATGGCCGACTATCCACGGGACCACGATCGGAGCAAGGATGGCGCCAACATTAGTACCCGAATTAAAGATACCCGTGGCGAGAGCTCTTTCCTTTTTGGGAAACCATTCTGTAACTGTCTTAATAGCGGCAGGAAAGTTGCCCGATTCTCCAAATCCGAGAAAACCGCGTGCAAGCATAAAACCTCCTGTACTCTTTGCAAGGGCATGGCCCATTGCAGCCAGCGACCAGATTATAAGCGACCAGGCATATCCCAGTTTTGTACCGAGCCAGTCGATAAACCGTCCTGCAAAGAGCATTGAAATAGCATAGACAAACTGAAATGCTGAGACAATATTAGCATAGTCCGAATCGCTCCAGTTGAATTGAACTTCCAGAGTATCTTTTAAGAGACTTAGAACCTGTCGGTCGAGATAGTTTACAGTCGTTGCAAAGAATACAAGCGCACAAATCGTCCACCTGTATTTACTGATTTTTTTATTAAGCTCGGTCATCCTGGTTGGGTAGGTAAATAGTGTTATACATTGTAGGTTGTCGATGCAGTTGTTCCCCCACGTCCCGTCCAGTTAGTATGAAAGAATTCACCCCTGGGCTTATCAGTACGCTCATAGGTATGAGCTCCAAAATAATCACGCTGAGCCTGAAGAAGGTTTGCAGGCAGCTTTTCGCAGCGGTAGCCGTCGAAATAGCCTAGTGCAGAAGAAATGGCAGGGACAGGAATTCCGTTCGTGATTGCAGCGGCGACAACATTTCTCCATCCTTTCTGTGCTTTATCAACAGTTGACCTGAAGAAAGGGTCGAGAAGAAGGTTCTTAAGACCGGAATCAGTGTCAAATGCCTCCTTGATTTTACCAAGGAAGGCCGATCTTATAATGCAGCCACCTCTCCACATAAGGGCAATTCCGCCGTAATTTAGTTCCCACTTGTATTCTTCCGCGGCGGCACGCATAAGGGCGTATCCCTGCGCATAGGATACAATTTTAGATGCATAAAGCGCATCTTTGATATCATTTATAAAAGCAGTTTTATCGCCTGAGAAAACTGGTACAGGACCATGAAGTATTCCTGCTGCTTCAACCCGTTCATTCTTAATAGCCGACAGGCATCTTGAAAAGACGGCCTCGCCAATAAGCGTAAGCGGGATTCCCAGATCGAGAGCCGCTACCCCGGTCCATTTTCCGGTACCCTTCTGGCCTGCGGTATCAAGTATCTTGTCCACCAGCGGTTTCCCATCTGTATCCTTGTAACCGAGGATGTCGCGGGTTATTTCGATAAGGTAACTGTCGAGATCCCCCTTATTCCACTCGCTGAATACATCATGCATCTCATCCGCACTCATTCCCATGAGGTCCCTCATAATCTGGTATGCTTCGGTAATCAACTGCATATCGCCATATTCGATGCCGTTATGTACCATTTTTACAAAGTGGCCAGCCCCGTTTTCGCCTACCCAGTCACAGCAAGGGGTTCCGTCGTCAACCTTGGCTGCAATCGCCTGAAAAACAGGTTTTATTATTGGCCAGGCTTTCTTTGATCCTCCGGGCATTATCGAAGGTCCGAGCAATGCACCCTCTTCGCCTCCCGAAACTCCGGTTCCTATATACAGCAAGCCCTTGCTTTCAACTAGCGCTGTCCGCCTGTTTGTGTCAGGGAAGTGAGTGTTGCCTCCGTCGATTATTAAATCGCCTGGCTCCAGAAGCGGAATCAGAGTATCAATCATCTGGTCGACAGCACTTCCTGCCTTGATCATGAGCATAACCTTCCTTGGACGCTCCAGAGAAGCCACAAACTCTTCCATCGAATGAGTTCCTGTAATGTTTTTTCCCTTTGCCCTTGCTGCAAGGAAATCATCTACTTTCGATGCAGAACGGTTATAAACCGATACTGTGAATCCCTTGCTTTCCATGTTGAGTACCAGATTCTCTCCCATAACTGCGAGACCAATCAATCCTATGTCTGATAATTTATTCATAATCTTGTATTTATGATTTTAATTATTATTTATCTTTTGACTTTTATCTTTTGACTTTTATCTTTTATCATTATAGTATTCCGCCACAATATTATCCATAATCTTTGAGGTTCTGGCTGCTGTTATTCCCGTGCTGGGAGGAGTTCCATTTCCTTCGAGAGACTGAACAATTTTTTCGATAAGGTAATACTGTACATGTTCAGGGCGCTCATTTGTAAATTCGTGTCGTCCTGATTCATTTGTGACAATGATAGGAACAAAGTCGAATGTTGAAAACATCAAATTGCCTTTATCTCCGATAATCTCTATTGAATCCCTGCTGCTTTCAGGGGAAGCACTGAAACACCATGTTCCGGTACCTGTAATTCCGTTGGGGAAGGTGAAAGCAGCTGTCACGAAATCTTCCGCCTTATAAAAACCGCCATTATTCCTTACAATTGACCTGACTTCCTGAATGGGCCCGAAAACAAAATCAAGCCAATCGAGCTGATGAGAACCCAGATCGAAGAAGTGGCCACCGCCGGAAATTTCAGGATCGACACGCCATGGCAACCTGCCGGACGTTTCATCCTCTGAGGCAGATTTGAAAAGTTGCATCTGAACTAAGAGCACCTTGCCAATTGTACCTTTATCAAGAAGTTCCTTAACCTTAAGAAAACCCGGAAGTGTTCGCCTGTAATATGCTACAAATACCGGGACTCCGTACATTTCTGATGCACGGTTGATCTCCATGCATTCCTCATAATTGAGAGCCATCGGCTTCTCGATGTAAACGGGTTTGCCTGCCTTGATTGCTGCTATTCCATATTCGGCATGGCTGCCCGGAGGGGTAGCCACATATATGGCATTGATTTCCTTATCGTTAATAAGATCGTACGCATTTGTGTAAAATTTCGGGACTTTATGCCTGCGAGCATAATCTTCGGCCAAAGCGCCATTTCTGCGCATTACCGCCGCGATTCTTGAACCTTGGACTTTATTAAAGGCAGGTCCGCTCTTTACCTCAGTAACATTACCGCACCCTATTATACCCCAGTTGATCATTTTTCAATGTCTTAAGTTTATCTTGAAAGTCTTTCTCTGGACGACCATAATCCCAGAGCAGGATTGGAAATGTAGAATATCTCTTCGCCGTCGTCCATAATGTTAAATCCTTCTTTAAGTTTTTGAGGATTATATCTTGCATACATTTCTGAGAGATCGTGATATCTGAAGTTAACCGATTCAATTTCCGTTCTGCTAAGGAAACCGGGGCAGTAAGTAATTGAAAATCTGTCTTCAGAACTGCCATGGATCAGGTGAGCCGCGGCGCTCAGGTTTTCGCCCAGTTCAGGATTATCAGCCAGTGATTTAAGCGTGGCGGGCGTACCCCTGTAACCGTATTTCCTGATGAGCCGGTCGATCTCTTTGTCTTCCCCGAACTCCTTCATGCCGGGTGCCAGAACAATTAGTTCACCTCCATCGGCCATCGCCATCCGGGTTCTGTATACGCTTTTATTACCGAGCCAGGTACTTTTAAACTCGGCAGGATCGAGATAGACAACCGTTTTTCTGAGTGGCTTATCCAGTAAGGTAAAGTTGATTTTTATTGAAAGTTCTGCTGCCCTTGTGAATACTTCTTCGTCGTCGCCGATGAACAGACCGCGGATAACCAGTTTCCCGCTATCGTCGCGTCCGATAACGGTCTGAATATAGACCACAGGAAGGTGAGTAATGAAATGGTCCGAGGCATAGTTCAGCAGGCTTCTGACCGGGTTTAGGGCTTTGCCCATTATTCTTTCCATCCCGTAAACTGCTCCTATAAAATGACTTTTATTGATGCCTTCCGGGCCTCCCGTCCCAATAAAGAGATTCTTGTTATAGTTGGCCATTCCTATTACTTCATGGGGTACTACCTGGCCGACAGAGAGTATGAGGTCGTGACCGCCATTGAAAACAAGATTGTTAAGCTGGGCTGGCCAGGAATAAGCCAAAGCTCCTCCGGTGATTTCTGAGACGTATTCACCGGGAACAGTACCTACTGTAACAACATCTTTCCTCCAGTCGTGCACCCTGAAAAGATCATGCGGTACCCCCCTGAACATCTCAGAGATCTCATTAGCCGTCATTGGAGCATGTGTTCCAAGCGCAGGAAGAATATCCGTTATTTGTTCCCCGTAATAAGAGTATAACAGGCTGGTCACATCGCCTGCTCTCGAATGAAAACGGGAAAAATCGGGAGGGACTGCAAGTACTTTCTTCCTGGGTCCAATCTTTTCCATGGCCGAAAACAGGGCATTTTTAAGGTCTTCGGGACCAATAACTGTGTTTTCTGAACCGGATTTGTAATAAATCATATATTTCTTTTTTACCACGGAGGGCACGGAGTTGATCTGTTTTTACTTCCTGAATACTCCGTGTACTCCGTGGTTAATATAATTCATATTCCACTAAAAAATATTACTTCCAATGTGGATGCTCGGGGAGATAAGTTTCAAACTCACTGATCAGTTCATCCTCATATTTTCCTTTGTAGGTTCCGGCAAAGAACCTGTCAAGACCTTCCCTGAATAGTTTTTCCCATGATTCCTCTTCTTTTCCCGGATTGACCGGGAAGAACAGAACTCCGTTTGACTGCGCAGCCTTAAGGTCGCCGTTTGCATCGCCGATCATAAGTATTTTTTCATCGGGATATTTACCCTTGGCAGCATATTTGAGATGCTCGGTTTTTGTGCCATGTTCCTGTCCGGCAATCATACGGAGAAAATGGTCGATTTTGTTTTCTTCCCATTCTCTTTTGAGAGCTTCGTATGGCGTCTGGGAAACTACCATTGCATCAGCTACAGGCCTTATTTTTTCAAGGCATTCCCTCACATAGGGGAAAGGGGTGATGCCGAATACCATCCCGGCAATATCCTCATTAACTTTTAGCGACCATTCGAGTGTCTGGGTGATAAAGGTATCGTTAGCTTCGGCAGCGTATTTTATAAGTGCCGGATTCCCAAGTTTTGTCTCCATTTTAGTCCATTTGATCAGAGAAGCAGGAGAGGGAACCGTAAAATTCCTTGCTTTTATTTCAGGGCGCTCTGAAAGAAGCCTGAGGGTTTCATTTACGGCAAGAAACCTGTTGCAACCCCTGTAAGTAGAGTAGAGGTTCACAAATTCCCAGGTCTCGCGGGCATACTTCGAGACCGGCTGCAATTTAAAGAACTTAATAAAGTTAGGACAGAAACATTCTTTCTGTTTTATTTCCATTGTGTCAAAGGCGCAGCCATCGGAATCGATTCCTATAAAGAATTCTTTTTCCGGCTTGAGGCTTAGAAGTTGTTCGAGTGGATTCATAAATATTTTTCTGCTAAATAATTATTTTTCATAAGCTTCCGGAAGATATACAGGAAGTTTCTTCTCTGCAAATCTCATTTCGAGCCTTGCAAACCGTTGTCTTCCGTTTATCAAAGGCACTGAAGGCCAGTCTTCTCCGATAAGAGGTCTTACATATGCCAGAAAATCATCAGTGACATCGTAACGGCTTGGGGCAATCCATTTTTCAGGAAAGGTTCTTTCCGATAGCGCAACTTTTTCAAGAGGTACCTTATCGTAACGGACGTTATATATGAACCCCGGTTCACGAAGGATAGTTGCCATCCATCCGTTGCCTTCATAAAGTGCAATTTCAACAGCCTTTTGGCCAACTTTATAAGCTTCGTCAAGGTCGACAATCGATGCGTAGGCTGTGTTGTGGCGCTGATCGGTACCCATAACCTGTCCGCGTGCAGCCCCACGCGCTTTTAATCCTTTAGCATTAAGATAATTAACAACAGTCTGTGCAACTGAGTTCTGGCTCGACCCGAATGAGGTGTGTCCAAAGGCATCTTTTACCTCCCCGATACCGCCAACATCAAAACCTTCACTTATAACAACAAGGCAACGGCCATCTCTTTTGAGCTGTTCATTAACATTGTCGGCCATTGCTTCGATGGGAACATTTGATTCCGCCATATAGATCTGCAAAGGCATCATTCTATCGGGATCGGCAAGACGGGCGGCAGCGGGAATATAACCAATTTTTCGTCCCATGGCCTGAATAACAAGTACAGGGTCAGCGGGTGACGAACCCATGTTCTCTTCATTTGCATTCTGAATTATATGCGACCAGTACCTTGCAACGCTGCCATAACCGGGAGTATGGTCGATGAGTTGGAATTCATTATCTCCCACGTCGTTATCAATGGTTTTTGGAACGCCCACAGCAATAAGGTCAAGACCTTTGGTTTTGGCCATTTCACTCACCTTGAAGGCTGTGTGCTGTGAATCGTTGCCTCCGATATAGAAAAAATAGCCGATATCATGGGCAGTGAAGACATCCATGATCCTCTGAAAATCCTTCTGTTGTTTATCCTTCAGCTTATAACGGCAGGTTCCTATGCTTCCCGCAGCAGGAGTGTTTCTGAGGAGGGCAATTTCTTCTTCCTTCTGCGAAGAGAGGTCAAGCAACTCTTCATTCAGGACACCTTCAATCCCATGCCATCCGCCATAAACCTTCCCGAACCTGTCGGGAAACATCCTGCAGGCCTCGATTATCCCTCTCAGCGAACTGTTTATAACCGGCGATGGTCCGCCTGACTGGGCTACAATTACGTTTTTGGGCATTCGTTATCAATATTATGGGTTAATTAATCCGATTATTTGTTTCGCGTTTCGTGTTTCGCGTTTCGTGTTTTGCGATCAGATTCCGCTATAGGCACTAAACCCTCCATCAACAGGAATTACAACACCTGTTACGAATACCGAGAGGTCGGAAACAAGGTAAATCAGTGTCCCGGTCAGTTCCTCGGGAGTACAGAAGCGCTGCATAGGGGTGCCATTCTTTATCTTTGATCCCCTGGGTGTAAGTCCCCCTGTACTGTC
>CAIMVD010000312.1 GCA_903844815.1 uncultured Bacteroidota bacterium
GTTACTGATCCAGCAGCTGATGTTGTACCACCAGTTAATGTAATTACTGGTGCCTGATATCCACTTCCAGCAGCAGTAGTCAATGTGTTTACTCCTTTGCTTGGGTTAAGAACTGCTGTGGCAGTCTCAGTAGTATTGCCTGCTATTTTTAGGGCAATCTCGTCTGTATTTACTCCAGATGCATTGGCATTAATAGCATCAAATGCACCTTTTAGAGTCGAATAAAGTGTTCCGTTAGTAATGCCCGTGGCGCCCGAAATAGAAATTGAACCTACAGTAAATGTGGCTACATAATTTGCTCCACTATTGCTCAGGTAACTATCACCTTGACTAGTCCCCCAACTTTTTGCCCAAACGGTCAATTTACAAGCTGTTCCTAACGGAATTCCAGCCAAAAGATCTACATTGAGTCCAGACGATACACCCTGAAAGTCATTTCCGCCTAAAGCAGTTTGTGTCCAGATAACTTCAGTGGCTGCAGTGTAAGTTGTTACTCCATCAGCACTTTTAATTTCATAAAAGAATGAACCACCAGTACGATCTCCAACATCGCCCCAGTATTTCATATCTGCACCATCTAATTTCAATGAGGTTACATTTCCTAAACCTGCTACAAGTGATGATCCGTAAGATGGATCTGTTCCAATCCAATAGAAACCGGTAGGGCCAGCTACGCCTGAGCCATTTACATTTAATTTGATGAAATCGCTAAACCAGCCTGAGCCAGCGGTAACATTCCATGAGAATAGACCCAATAGAAGGGTCAACGTTAATGAGTAAATTTTTCTTTTCATGATAAATTGATATTAATTGATTAATTGATTAACTTTTAAAACTGGATAAATATTTCAGATGATTAAATCTGTTACTTATCTGGGCAAAGATATAAGCATATAAAAAAATAAAAGTTGAAATTTAATTCAAATTAGTAGAATCATGATTCAATATTAATATATGCTTGAATATGTGATGGTCGTAATGAATAAAAACAATCAAATAGGAGACTGAATCAGGAAAATAGAAATTTATTGTCCGAAAATTAAGCATTAACAAGTTTTGTTTCTATAATATACATTTCGGTTGTTTGAATATCTATTATAGAAACAAAACTTGTTTGTGTTAATAATTTACCTTCATAATTCCTAACGAATCATAGACAATACTGATAAAATAAGAGATGAAGCTTTGAAACGAAGAAATTTATTGTTGGTGAAAATTTCTATGCAACTGGTTTTTGTAACACCTTTTATTATTCGACTTTTCTAAGTTAGATTTACTGGTTTTATTAATGCCTGAGGCATTTTATATTTATATAAAACATTTTTTGTATTCGACCTCGATAGGGGTCGAATATATCATCTAGTTCTTTTTTCTATAGATATTAGAACCAGATGGGTTCAATATCTTTGGTTCATTTTTTATAGAAATATAGAAATAATACCATATGAATATATAATATAGTCCAATTTTGCTAATTGGATTTTTTTTATTACTTTTGGGTCATAATATAAATACATATATATGGCATCACCAAAAGTTATATTAATTA
>CAIMVD010000313.1 GCA_903844815.1 uncultured Bacteroidota bacterium
GCACGAAGGTCAAATTCAATAATTTCTTTCTTTGAGGTAGTTATCGAGTTCGGCCCTGGTCATGGGGAGTTTTCCGGGATAGTTATTGAGCCAGTCGAGGAAGTCTTTTTTGATCTCATCGCTCCATTGGCTGTCGATTTGTCCGGCGAGGTATTTCTTCTCCCTCAGGCGCTGGTGGCCGAATTCATCGCGGAGGGCAGTAACCTCAGATGTCAGGACAAGGTCTTCGACAAGGTAGGCAGGTATGAAAATTACACCGTATTTTTTTGCGAGTACAACATCGCCGGGAAGGACAGTGGCCCTTCCAACTCGGATGGGGGCATTGATTGAAATAAGCATCATCTGCTGGATATATGAAGGATCGGAACCTTTTATCCAGCCGTTGAAACCCTTTATTTCACTCAGGCCCTCCTGGTCGCGGACGGAACCATAGAAAACGACGCCACGCTGCGATTTCGCATATATCGAGTTTCCCAGATTATCGCCGATTAGCGTTCCGTCGGCTATTTTACCATAGGCATCGGCTACGTACACGTCGCCGTTAATGAGCATATCGATAGGCCAGGAGTTCGTGCCCCCCTGCATGCTTCTGTTTTCGGTTTTACCCTGTTCTTTCACCTGTTTTTCAAGGTCGGGACGCGAGGGCATGTACTGGGCAGTAACGACACGGCCGGTCATTGGCTGATCGGGATTGATGATTGTCCAGTCGCCCTCGAACTGGTTCTGGAATCCTTTATTACGGAGTACGCCCCAGGCTTCCTCGATGGAGATCTTTTTCAGCCTTTCGAGAATGGCATCGGAAACTTTCGGACGGCCATCGGCGAAACGTTCGCCTTTCCATTCCGAGGTCATGGCTTTGATATATTCGTGTGATGATCCCACATTCTGGGCTGATGCGAGTGCACAGGCAAGGGCGAGCAGGATAAGAGAGAGGGTCTTCTTGTTCATAGGTTTCTTTTTTCTGAAAATTATTACTATTAGGAATAAAAACAAAATTTATTGGCCAATTTATTTCTTACCTGCAGGTATACTGAGGGGAGGCACCGGGTTTCTGGCAAAAATAAATGTTGCTGCACTTCGGGTTTACAATGACAACGGACCCACTTTGGACAAATCCGTTTAACCCAGACAGTTTAATCCTTCGCCGGTTTCGATGGACACCAATAGCTATCGGGACGGAATGCAAGAATTACCTATTGTGAATCAGTTGAAATACAAACTAGTACATATTTATGCTGCTATCTTTAGGAAAGCCTTTCTTAAAATTTAATTGTAAAACAGCTTTGGTTTTTGTAACTTTGATGAGTGAAAAAAAATAAGGCAATACAACTTGATTTTGTTATTGACAAACTGACGGACTCTATCCAAAACACAATTTCGGGTGATAGTTTTCAGACTGAGATTAGTCGATTGACACTGGCTGACCTTAAAAAAGTAACAACAAAAAGTGGATGGAACTTCAACTGGAAACAAGAATTGAATAATAACAACAGAGAGGTTTTTAAACTCACAATAACCAACAATCCAAATATTATTCAAGGACTTTTGAGTTATACAATTAAGCCAGACCATATTTATATGGATTTATTAGAGAGTGCTCCATTTAATCTTGGACATAAAAAGCTTTATGATTGAGTTCCGGGTAATTTGGTGGCTTATGCATGTAAAGTTTCATTTCAAAATGGGTTTGACGGCTTCGTTTCTTTTACAGCAAAGACAAAACTAATTGAGCATTACGAAAAAAATTTAGGGGCATTTCATTTTGGAAATCAATTAATGATAATTCAACCTCAAGTAGCACAACACCTTGTTAACAAATATTTTAAATCATAAAAAATGGGTCATATCAAAGAACCAGAAGGTGTAGACCTTATAATCAAGAGCCGACGGTTGACAAATGAAGAAGAATTAGCAATTAGCAATTATATTCGTGCTTATAAAGCAAAGCATTCCACTAAAAAAGCCCCATCTAAGAGGACCACTAGTGCTGCAAGGAAAAAAATTGAAGATCCGTTGATTAAGAAGTAGAAAATTCATTTAAAAATATTAAAAAGAGTAAACTAAAACCTGAAAAGGTCGGTTTAATTAGTGTATTCAACAGCCCTGTCAGCTTCTTATTCAGCCCTCAAAGTTTATGCTATTAGCTTTTTTCCTCAAATGTATTTTTTTGGTACCATGACTTATCCAACAATCGAGACATAGTCACCTGAGTTGCCGGCCGACTCCCATGGTGTGAATGCAATGCAAATTTGAGGCTCAATTCTATCATGTAATCTATGTTATATTGTCTATTGAATAGAATAAACTCTGTGGTTTGGACCGTTGCTCTATTTCCTGTTTTGTTAAAATGATAAGCCGATCAAGTTCCTTCTGTGTAGTGGCAGATCCATTGCTTTTAATCGCTTTATATCAGCTTCTGGTCTTGCTAATTATCTGAATACTATACCTTCCAGGGGCATTATTCTTGGTGCGTGAAAATATTTCAGATTATTTTGGGACACCTACTAATATTAAATGAATATTGATTTACGATAATTTACAAGGGGGTACCGGGAAAGTGAGGAAAACAGATGAGCAAAGTCCTTATAAGACAGAATTACTTTACAAATTTGTTTTTCAGTTTATTAACAAAGGCTTTTTAGAACAAGAGATGATATTGGACGAAAACAGCCTTATTAATTCATCCTTATCAACTTTTCTTAAACAATTTTTAATTAAATTGAAGTCGTTAGTCCCGAACATTAAAAAGTTGGTATAAGGCATTTTATGTTCTGTAAATAAGGCAATTGAGTTAAAATGCCTGTGTGACTGACGGGGCGGGAGCATTGAATAGATCAGTGTTTTTTACTGCGCTCACTAAACTAATTCGAAATTCTGATATGCCGGGTGGAATTTAAGTTTTACCTTTGGGTTACTCGTGCCACCGACAATGAAAAATGTATTTGCTGAAAATGTTACTCATAAGGGAGAACATCGTATCGCAATCCGGTTTGAATACGATGCGGAATTAATAAAGCACGTTAAAAGTTTTCCTGGGGTGAAGTGGAGCAGCAGTAAGGGTTGCTGGCATGTGCCTTACAGCAGGGAAAATGTCGGAAGACTTCCTGAGTTTTTCAAAGGGAAAGTAATTTTAGATTGTGTTGCATTGACTAATCTTAGTGAAAAGCCGAAAGGTCAGGAAATAGCCTCTGATAATCTTCCAATGTTCAGGGAAGAGGATAAAAAGAAAATAGACGAATTCAGGAAATGGATGGAGACGAGGAGGTATAGTGAATCGACGATAAAGACCTATACCGGGATGCTGGGTCAGTTTTTCAGGTTTGTAAGTCCAAAGGAAAGCAAGGATATTGATGCGGGAGATATGGTAAGGTTTGTAAGTGAGTATGTAATTCCACGTAAGTTAAGTTATACTTTTCAGAATCAGGCAGTAAATGCCGCGAAGCTTTTTTTCAGACATGTTTACTGTACAGATCTTGATGTAGAGACGTTTGAGAGGCCCCGGCGGGTACACCGGTTACCGAATGTTCTCAGCAAGGAGGAGGTTAAGAGGATACTGGAGGTTCAGATAAATGAAAAGCACAGGTTGATGTTAACGATTATTTACGCCTGTGGACTCAGGAGGAGTGAATTGCTCAATCTTAAGCCGGCTCATATTGACAGACTGAGAAAACTTATTATAATCAGGCAAGCTAAGGGATGGAAGGACAGAATAGTTCCTGTTTCAGATAGGCTCACAGGTATGATTGATGATTACCTGAGTCGGTATAAGCCTGAAAGGTATCTTTTTGAAGGTCAGGAGAGAGGGGAGAAGTACAGTGCAACGAGTCTTCAAAAGGTTTTGAGGGAAGCATGCAGGAAAGCCCGAATAAGGAAGCCTGTTACGCTGCATTGGTTAAGGCACAGTTATGCCACACATCTTTTGGAGTCGGGTACTGATTTGCGATTCATCCAGGAGTTATTGGGTCACAGCAGTTCGAGGACCACGGAGATATATACCCATGTAAGTACCAAGAGCATACAAAATATAAAGAGTCCGTTTGATGACTTGTAAAAAAAGAGTAATTTCGAGTTGTTGTATAGGAGTAACAAGAGGTAGGCATATACAACAGGGGATAGTAGGTTATGGTGACTTTTGGTAAGCTTACAAACAAGTTAGGAGCAAGCGTCAAAAGGCTGATAATAAATCGTTTCTATTGAGCAATGAGGCTGCACCATGGATTATATCATCAGAGAAATTTCGAAAAGCCGGAATTACTGCTTTCTATGCCATCGCACAAGGCCCGACCACGATTTTTTTGCAAGGAAACTACGCCAGCTCCTAACAACGCGGTATATGTTATTGCCGCCGGCCATAGACAAATTGCAGCAAGGAAGGCAGATTCAGGTTGGCC
>CAIMVD010000314.1 GCA_903844815.1 uncultured Bacteroidota bacterium
AGAAAAACTGACTGAAATGCTTAAGGAAGCAGATGAGCTCACTGCAATTTTCACAGCTTCAGGCAAAACGGCCAGGCAAAACCATCATAAAAAGAAATAATTGCGGAATGCGGATTGCAGAAGAATTTCGGATTTCGGATTTTTGATTGCGGATTATAATTTGCCTATCCGAAATCGCCAATCCGAAATCCGCAATCATAACTAATCCACAACTCAAAATGAAAAATCCGAAATCGTAAATCCGCAATCCGAAATAACGGCTAATCCGAAATCGTAAATCCGCAATCCGAAATATGTAAATCCGAAATCGCCAATCCGAAATCCGCAATAAAGGAATTGATCATACTTTCGTAAATTCTCAACCATAATTTGTCAAATTACATTTAAAATAACACTCACTATCAATATGTCAGTCAGATTTGAGTATTTATCGTTAAATTTGCAGAAAAGATTTTAGCCATGGGAGTACCGGAACTAAGAAAAGAGCTTCATGCTTTCATTAACCAGGCCGACGAGCGATTTTTGAATATGGTTTATGCTATGGTTAAGGAATATAAAGAAGACGTAATTGTTGGATACAACATTGATGGAACTTCAATTACACATGAAGATCTTAAGGCAAGAGTTAAAAATGCATCGAAAAGGGTTAAATCAGGAGATTTTTTAACTCAGGATGAAGTAGCGAAAGAGGTAGAGGGTTGGTAAAGAATGTCAATCCGAAATCCACAATCCGAATTCCGAAATCATATCCAATCCGAAATCGCCGATCCGAAATCCGCAAGGGCTTAAGCTTCAAAATATAACGGGGCTGCAAAAGCACCAAATCATTTCGATACAGATCTGATGCTTAAATATATTGAACACGATAATGCGTATCGTCCGGAATCCTTTAAGCACAAAACACTTCTTAGCAGACAAACGGAGATTATTTAAAACTTATCCGACAACCGTGCCGTTGTAAAGATCTGTTTTTATAAAATTAGTATCGGGAATGAGTAATAAATATTGGGGATGAGAATTATCACGGGATTACCATGGAACGAATAAGATAACTTTAATCCGGACAAGTCGGGAATTATACTCTTCAATATATTCAATATTAAATTATTGGAATGGATCGACGTTATAAGAAGTATAATTACCACCCACTAAGATTACCTTCGGTGAGCTCATCCCGCTGAAGCGGGATTCGGTTCCTCCCTCATCCGCCTTTCGCAACTTTCGATTTAATTGTACTTTATATGGCGGCTTCGGTCGGAATGACATGTCTTTTTTATGATATGGGAGGGGAATAAGCGGCGATTCTCAAGTGGAATTTCTCTATTTGAAACAATTGGTCGAAGAGAATCGCCGCTTATTCCCCTCCCTGTTCCCTAAAATAATTTGTCATTCCGAATTAATCCACCTCGCTAATATGCCTGTATTGAGTGGCTTAGAGTGGATTAATGAGGAATCTTAATGATAACCCTGAATTATTCCGTAAAGCGGTTAATTGGGAATTTCTTTATGATTGATTCCCGATAGTCATATTTTATAATATCTTGCTACTGAGATATAATTCTCAAATTAACCTTCCCTTTGAAGCCTTTAGTTTTAATATTTCTGCTGTAGTTACCCCAGCTCAGATCAGGCTTATCAATCGCATTACTTAAATAAAGACACATTTTGTTATCTCGCTTTTCAATACGGTAGGAGATATCTCCGTTGCCATGAACGCTGATACATTTTTTACCCTTCCCCGAAAGCGTATACTCTTTAACATTCTCCTTGGTAGCCCTGGCTATGTTTATCAGTTCATCTGATGATTCATTGTCGGTTCCATTATAGAAAAAGCTTTTTTTATCATATTGCCATTCTTTCACCGGTATCTTCCTGTAAATATTATTATTGTCGGTATAGAGTGCGATCTTCCCCTCCGAAGCGGATAAATGTCCCTGAGGATAGGTGCTCCAGTAAGGCTTTCTTTACATTCCAGAATTCAGGTTTTTGCAATCATCGGGCTTTTGTAAAGCAAACACCCTCCACAGCATGTTAAAAAGTGATCTAATTCCAGTCATATTAATCATAAAATGCAGAATATAATGATCTTTTTAATATACTTGCAAATAATTGGGGAGATTATCAGGTTTCTTTATTTAAAGACAACTATCATAATATTTGCAACTAATGAAGGAAAATATAGTAAAAATCATTCAGGAGCGTGCTTTACGATACAGTACGCGAGAGGTATTCAGATTTAGAGATTCTGAAAGCGGGATTTATAAAAATATCAGCTGGGAGAATTTTGTAAGCGAATCCCAAAAGGTTTCCAGGGCACTTATCTCATTTGGCATGGGTGCTTCAGATAATATTGGAATCTTCAGCAGTAACAGGCCTGAATGGGTAATCTCTGATATTGGCATAATGGGCGTCAGAAGCGTCGTTGTCCCGTTTTATGATACCTCTTCCAGGCAGCAGCTTAAATATATTATTGATGAAACCCGGATGAAACTGATCTTTGTCGGGAATCAGGAGCAGTATGAAAAAGCACTCTGGCTGATGGAAAATACCGAAACTCTTAAGAAGATAGTTGTTTTTGATCCTGATATTGTTCCAAACAACGACGGGTGCATCAATTGGCAGAAGTTTCTTACACTTGATTCTGAGAACAGGTTTGGATCGGAAGTAACGGAAAGAATCAGCGCTATCTTGCCCGATGATCTTGTTACAATTATCTATACTTCAGGAACTACAGGGGAGTCAAAAGGGGTGATGCTTACCCATGCAAATTTCATGTATGCGTTTAAAATACATGATGAACGGCTGGAGGTAAATGAGTCAGATGTATCAGCCTGCTTTTTGCCTCTGAGTCATGTCTTTGAACGGATGTGGACTTACTACGTTCTGTATTGCGGAGCAACAAATGTTTTTATTGAAAATCCCCGTGAAATAGTAAATCAGCTTCCCCTCATCAAACCAACTATGATGTGTACTGTTCCCAGGTTTTTCGAGAAAACCTATGAGGGGATACAGGCAGAACTAGCTAAATGGTCCTCAATCAAGAAAAAAATCTTCAACTGGTCGATTAAGACCGGACATAAACACTCAGAATACCTCAGCAGGAACGAAAAGCCTCCGATAGGATTAGCTCTAAAACGGAGCGTTGCCGACAAACTTGTGCTTAAAAAATTAAGGAATATTTTTGGAGGCCATATAAGGTTTATGCCTTGTGCGGGAGCTGCAATAAGTCCGTTCCTGCTTCGGTTTTTTCATTCTACAGGAATTTTTATTAATTATGGTTATGGAGCAACTGAAACTTCAGCAACCGTTTCGTGCTTCCGGACCGACAAGTATGATTTTGATGCCACCGGCGCTATTATGCCTGGCGTTGAAGTTAAAATAAGCGAAGAGGGAGAAATTCTTATCAAGGGGGGCACCGTTTTCAAAGGCTACTTCAATAAGCCTGAAGAAACGGCAAAAACCCTTATAAATGGCTGGTATCACAGTGGCGATAAGGGTTACATAACTCCTGGCGGAAGTTTGGTAATGACCGACAGGATAAAGGATCTGATGAAGACATCTTCAGGAAAGTATGTCTCCCCTCAAAAGATTGAACTGATATTTGGCCAGGATCCTTTTATCGAACAGATAGTTGCCATAGGCGATAACAGGAAATTTATCACTGCACTTATTGTACCTTCTTTTTTAGCACTAAAGAACGAAGCCGAAAAAATAGGATTGAAGGCAATAGACAATGCTGAATTAGTAATAAGAAAAGAGATTATTGAATTTTATCATAACAGGATCAGAACGTTACAGGAAGAATTTGCACCTCATGAAAGAGTTGGCAGGTTTAAACTCCTGCACGAACCATTCAGCATACAGAATGGAATGCTGACCAATACCTTAAAAGTACGCAGGAACATGTTAATTGAACAATTTAAGGATGATATAGATAAAATGTACCTAGCGCGATAGTTTAAACCTATTATGAGACCAAAGCCAGTTCTCAGGCTTGCTGGAGATAATAGTCTCCAGCTTCCGCGCATACATTTCAGTAAGAGCCCCCTCGTCCAGTTCAATGGGGTTTGAAGTAAGTTCAGATAGTTCAACTGTATAATGCCCTCGACTAACACGCTGAATATCAATATAAATTACTGGAAGATTATTCTGCCGGGCATGTTTTTCCATCCCGTGCAGAAAAGGAATCTCCTGGTGTAAGAATTTAATCCAGTAAGCCCTTTCGCTGAACTTTTGGGGCATTCCCTGATCAGCGGCCATAAGGAAAAGGGACTTGTTATCCTTGAATTTGTCGAAAGCCAGTGTTGTTTCCTTTATTGCAGCCAGGGTTGTCCCGAATCGCGAGCGGCTCCTCCGGACAAACTTATCTATATACTTGTTATTTATAGGCTTATAGAAGGCAACAACATTGAAATCAGTTTGCAGGCTGGCCAGCAAGCTCCCCCACTCCCAATTTGCATAGTGGGCAGTTACTCCGATAATGCTTTGCCCTGCAACTGAGTAGGGTTCAATGACACCCGGGTTAAGTATCTGAAACCGATTTAGTACCTGTTTTCGCGATATGGTAAATGCCCATATTCCTTCCATCAGAATATCAGCAAGATTTTTGTAAAAAAGATGCATAAGCACCTTAAGCTCATTATTCGAAATGCCCGGGAATGACCTCTCAAGGTTTTTCCTGACAACATCTCTCCGGTAACCTATAACCCAAAATGCAGTAAAACGCAAAAGATCTGAAAACAGGTAAAGCACAGGTACAGGCAATAATCCGATAAGCAAAACAGCACTCAGGAAAAGAAAAGCTCCGCCCATATTGATAACTATTACGTTTAAGAATTTTGTCCCATTCCGGTTGACAAAATAATAATAATAATTAAGATGAGTACCCGGAATTAGTAAGAAACATATAATTTGCCAACAGCCCTGAATTATGACTAATAACTCCCTGAGATCCCTCGCTACTCTCAGGATCTCAGGGAGTCTATGGTAATTATAACATGATATTTATTCCTTCTACAATTTTTTTGGGTGGCGGCAAGAGAAGGGCTGGATCATGAATTTTATATTTACATATGTCATTCATTTGAACATTAAGTCAGTATTGCTTATCACAGGCAACTGTACGGGTTCAGAGTAAAGAAAGGCGCCGGTCGGATTTATATGTCCAAGATCGTTGGCAAGTTTTATAAGTTTTGTTTTTTGTTCATCTGAAAAGGTGTTATAAACTTCTGTGAAAATTGTTGCAGATTACATACCATGTAGATAATCTGCCGTAAGTATCAACATTTGCTTTTATTGCATAAAATAATACAATCAAAAACAACAGCCTTTTCATAATTATTGTTTTGATAAATTAAGCATTTTAAACATCGTATTACAGGGTCAATTATCCTTAAGGCAACGGACTGAAAAACCTCTTTGTGCAGGGTCGTATCCTGCACCTATCGTACCACCATTGTAGGAGACAGCCCAGTACCAGAAATTTGCCGAATCATTTGGAGTAGAAGTCCACCATGTATCGCTGGCCATAATGCCTGAGAATGTCCCATCAAGATCACGCTCACCCCCGGGGAGAGCGGAGAAGCCGCTTTCGTTTGTAGCACCTGTATTTGGAACTATCCAATGGGCTATACCAACTTCTTTTAGTTTACCTCCGGCTACAAGATCCCCACCCAAATAAGTTATCATGCTTGTCAATTCAGCATTGCTGTTCACATGCCAACCAGCTGGACAAATATTTTTGGCCCCATTACGTGATCGATCTAGCGTATACCAGTTGTACAAGGCTCCAAATGAATCTTTATAATTTGCTGCATCATTATTATACCAGCAATAGGCAGGTGTAACTAATGCCGCCCAGGCAGTATTATCCATTACATTGGGTATGTTTGTACCGTCGTTATACTTTGTTGTTTTCAGGTTTTCGGCTAACCAAACCTGAGTACCTATTTGGATTGTAGAATAGGTATTCCCATCTATGTCTGTTACAGTACCTTCCTCGCCTCGTGTAGAAAAGAATATTTCAGATCCATATTCTGTGCCTGAACTGTATGTAGCATAAGCTCTTAAATAATACCTGGTGTTTGTTTTAAGTCCGGTAATTGAACTTGTAAATGTTCCGGGGCCTGTGCCGTCTGAAGTTTTATTATCCAAAATGGTCGGGTTTGTTGATGTACTCCAACAAACTCCACGAACTGAAGATGTTTCTGTGCCATCACTCATTATATTTCCCCCGCTTGTTGCAGAATTTTGTGTTATCAAGGCTGGTGTAGTTGTTGTAACTAATCGGGTTAATCCAAACAAACAACGAACTGAATTTCCATTCTGCACATTGTCGTAGTTCCTGATGACATTTCTTTCACTGAAATCCATCATCCTGAACCAGGCATAGTTTCCAATGTTTAAAGTAGAACTCCACCAGAAACCGTTACTTCCAAAATATTGAAATGTGCCTCCTCCAAAGAGACGGTTTCCACCCGGGAGTGCTGTAAATCCAGTTTCGTTTGTATTGCCGGTATTTGGATCTTGCCAATGGGTTGTTCCGGTTTCTTTTAGTTTACCTCCAGCATCACTTTCGCCGCCCAAATAAGTTGTGAGAATAGTCCATTCAGCGTCTGTGGGCAGGTGCCATCCTGTCGGACATATATTTTTGTCTGCATTGCCTGTTGCGCTAACTGTATACCAATTATATAATGCTCCATAGGTGGTTTTAGCGGTTGCTGCATCATTGTTATTCCAACAATAGCCAGGAGTAATTAGAGCATCCCACTCTGTGCCAATAGCTATATTTGGGATATCAGAACCGTCATTATATTTGGTTGTTTTGAGGTTTTCGGCCATCCATATTTGATTACCAACAGAAACTACCGGATAGTTATTATTATCCCCGTCGGTGCAGCCAATAAAATTGAATGTAATTGTTTTGTCTGATGAAAGGATCTCAGTCTTCACAGTTCTGTAAATTCCTGAAATTCCTGTAAACATAATCCTGTCACCAGGGGAATAGTTCATATCTACAATTGCCTCCATACTCCTGGAGACTTTTCCAGGTATTAACCCCGCAGTCTTTGGATATGCAGCTATTTTTTCTATAGTCATCTGCCCGTCTGATGTGCCATTACTCAATACTTTACCTGAATACTGGAAAGTTTTGCCCGTGACACTTATCAGGTAGAAACCGCTTTTTATTCCAGACAGGCTGAACTGTTGCAAACTATTTTCAAGGAAACATTTATTTAGTGCCAACAGTCTCCCGGTCATATCATAAACAGACATTGTTGCATCGCCTGCCACAGGAGGGTAAATCTCAAGGGTTGATTTATCAGTCACCGGATTCGGATAGATTTTTAATCCGGATAATTGATTATCCTCAACCTTATCAAAGCCGGTAACAAATCCGAGACGCAATATTTCGCTCCCGTTCATAGTGAGAGTTGTCCCTGAAGTAAGGTTCTCAACTTTAACACTCCCCACAATATCAGCTGCACCCATGCCTGCAAATGAAATAAGGTAAGTCTGTGAATTTGCTTTTATTGCACAAAAAATGACAATTAAAAACAATAGCCTTTTCATAATTTTTGTTTTGTTAAAGTTACGAAAGACAATGACACTTGTCAATTAATAATCTGCCCAACCTACTTGTAATATTAGCCTGTCACGTCAATATAACATCTTTTTTGTATATCTTTTCAAAAAAAAGTGCCATGAGAACTATTCTTTCATTAATATTTCTTTTTGTTTTTTTCAGCAGTACATTTTGCCAGGAAGCCAGCATACGTGAAGAACTTGTAACACTGCCAACATATCCATTCAGTGACCCTGACCCTGTTGCCCGGCCCGGAAAGATTTATCCCTACTTCAAATTCGACGGCTATTCAACGGTTCCAACTACCCGGGAGCACAAAATGGTTGTGATGGAAAACAAATGGATTAAAGTATGGATAGCTCCTGAAATGGGTGGTAAAGTTTGGGGCGCTCTCGATAAAAAAACAGGCAAATACTTCATTTATTTTAACAATACTGTCAAATTCAGGGAGATAGCAATGCGTGGACCATGGACCTCAGGAGGCATTGAGTTTAACTTCGGATCAATCGGACATGCACCCACAACAGCCACTCCTGTTGATTACAGTTACCGGAAGAATCCGGATGGCAGTGTTTCCTGTTTCGTGGGAGCGCTGGAACTCACGTCGCGAACAGAATGGAGAGTCGAAATCAGGCTCCCGAATGACAAAGCATGGTTCGAAACCAGGTCATACTGGGAAAATCCAACCAATCAAAAAACATCTCTTTACCATTGGCAGACTGCTGCTGCCGATGCAGCCGATGACCTTCAGTATTTTTTCCCGGGCACGGCATATATCGATCATAGCGGTAATGCATTCGAGTGGCCTGTTATGCCCGATGGCAGGGATATCTCGTTTTACAGAAACAATAATTACGGAACTGCCCACAGTTATCACGTTCTCGGTGAGTATACAGACTGGTTTGCCGGTTATTATCACAATAGCGAAACCGGTTTTGGTCACTGGAGCCGCCACCCATATAAGCCCGGCAAGAAGATCTGGATCTGGAGTTTAGCCAGGGATGGAGAAATCTGGAAAGGTCTTCTTACCGATTCTGCCAGGGGAAATACACAATATACCGAGATCCAGACAGGACTTCTTTTTAACCAGGAGGCAGATGAAAGTACAATGAGCCCGTATAAGCACCTTTATTTTATGCCAGGTGCCGTAGAACGCTTCAATGAGCGCTGGTTTCCCATTAGCAAAACAAAAGGAGCTATATCAGTTTCGCAGGAAGGAATCCTGAATATTGAGAAGGATAAGAACGGCTTTAGATTGATTTTTCAGTCACTTGGAAATCTGAAAGATACCTTGCAGATTACCGACAGTCTTGGTGCTCTGCTTGCTGAATTTAATCTTGATATGAGGCCTCAGCAGATTTTTGAAAAAGGAATTGATTTCGACCCGGGAAACATATCTGTCAGACTTAAAAATGGTGAACTTAACTATAATACAGGCGCCAACAGACACAGTGTCCTTGCCCGGCCTCTTGAACTGTCACCCGCTTTTAACTGGAAATCTGCCTATGGTCTTTACACAAAAGGTGTTGAGAAATCAAAGCAACGACTTTACAATGAAGCAAAAGTATATTTTAAAGAATGCATAATTAAAGATCCTGACTTCATGCCCGCATATACGGGCCTGGCAGAGATTGATTTCAGGGAGATGCGATACGATGATGCTGAGAAGAAATTATTGAATGTTCTCAGTTTTGACACATATGATCCGGATGCTAATTATCTGTATGGCACCATCCTGGTTTTGAAAAAAGAGTATGACAAGGCTAAGGACGCTTTGGGAGTTACACTCCGATCGCCGGCATACAAATCGGCTGCCCTTAACCAGCTTGCAACTATTGCACTTAAGGAAAAGAGGTTTGAAGAGGCATGGGGATATATTTCAGATGCCGTAATGGCAAACGGAATGGATGTTAATAATTATAAAACCGCCGTGGTAATTGCCCGACTTCGGGGTGATAAAACAAACTACGCATCTCTCCTTAAGAAGTTATCTGAAATGGACCCGCTTTGTCATATGGGGAATTTTGAAAGATATCTCACTTCGGGTGATAGCGCCGATCTGAAAAACTTTACGACAGGGATAAGTACTGAATTAAAATATGAAACATACATAGAACTGGCTCTATGGTATAATAATGCCGGTCTCGGGAATGAAGCCCTGGAGGTTATGAAACTTTCACCGCAACATCCGGTCGCTGATCTTCTTACAGCCTTTCTCGCATTCAGGAAAGGTGATGAAAAGAACGCTGATTTCTATTTCAACAGGTTTGTAAATGCTGATGATAAACTTGTTTTTCCATACAGGCAGGAATACAGGGAAATACTGGAATGGGCAGATATGAGGCAATCCTCCTGGAAAACAAAATATTATAATGCTCTCTTTTACTGGGGAGCAGGCCGGAACGAGCTTGCAGAAAAGTATTTCAAAGAATGCGGCGACAATCCTGATAGTTACAGTTTCTATCTTGCACGAGGCAACTTTGAAAGGCAGAACGGAGGGGATGAAGAAGCTGACTACCTGAAAGCCCTGAAATCAGGCAGTAAAAACTGGAGACCATATCACATTCTGCACGGATATTATATGACTGTGCATGATTACGGAAAGGCACTTTCAATTTCGCAGAATGCGATGAATCTTTTCAGGGATTCGTACATAATTAAATTCGATCATGCCCAATCGCTGCTCAATACAGGCAGGTATGAAGAATGTATCAAATTGCTTTCAAAGACCGGGATCCTGCCATATGAAGGCGCAGGGTACGGCAGGGTAATATGGCGTCAGGCTAATCTTCTTGAGGCAATAAGACTGATAAATGACCGGAAAATAAGCAGTGCTTTTACAAAAATATCCTCTGCAAGATTGTGGCCTGAAAACCTCGGGGTTGGCCGGCCGTATGCGGTTGATGAATCTCCGGAGAATCTTCTTGAAGCATACTGTTTGCTGAAAACTAATAAAAAAGAACAGGCAAATCAGATAATTGCTAGTGTGCCAGATAAAATGAAAAATGGCATAACAGCCGATCCCTCAGCATTGACTGGGATTATAGCTCTTAAGGCACTGAAAAAAACCGATGAAGCTGAGAAGGCTCTAACTGGCTGGTCAGAAAAAATTACAGATGTTGTGGTAAAGAATTGGGCTTTGAATAACATTGGCAAAATAACCACTGAACCTAAGATGGAAAAGGAAATCAAAGTCCTGTTACAAAATAATCTTGATTATATGATTATTCAGAAAATCAATGAGTTATTTGACATTGTATGGTAATTCATCCCAGTTACTATTTAATTGATCAATAAGTGCTGCTTTTTTTGCACGAGAATATCCTTTTATCTGTTTTTCCCTCGATATAGCTAATTCAATATCGTCAAATATCTCAAAATAAATAAGTTTATTAACATTATACTTTTGAGTAAACCCCTTTACCAACTTATGTTTATGTTCATAACACCTTTTTTCCAAATCACTTGTGACACCCGTATATAAGACTTTATTTGATGCGTTTGTTATGATATAGACATAGTATAAATGAATTCTAAATTGCATAAATCATTGACTTTACAGGATACGCCGTCTAAATTACGAAATCCCGGAGAATTGACAGATTTGGAATACATTTTGGGGAGGATTATTTAATTAGAGATTCCCAACTTTTAAATATTAATTTCAGGTTTTGATTGATAGAGAGGGAGATTCCTCATTAATCCACCAGATAACTCATAAGATGTCTAAGTGAGCAGTGTGGATTAATTCGGAATGACAATTTCTTTTTGGGACAAAGGAGTGGAAGAAGCGGCGATTCCCCTCCCCCCACACAAACTGAATTGTCATTCCGAACGAAACCGCCTTAAATAAATCTCATTAAACATGAAAAACCCGTGCCAAGGCGGAGAAGTGAGGAATCTCTTGTTGCAAAAAAACCATTGAGAATGGAATACAATTTTGGGGAGGATTATTTAATTA
>CAIMVD010000315.1 GCA_903844815.1 uncultured Bacteroidota bacterium
TAAGAAAGAAGAATGCCCTTTCTGATGATGAGGTTCAAAGGCAGTTCACAATTTAAACTAATCAGGTAATATATAAAATGTGGTAGGCTACATTGAACGAAATACAGTTGGGGCAGAAAATTGGTTTGTCGCGGTCTAGTTTTCCCCCGCAGTCGCATAGTTTCCCTTTGGAATTAGCCATATCGCGTTCTATGGCATGGAGTTTCCCGCATTTCTGGCACTGGTATCCGGTGCTGTCCCAATTCACCCCGTGTAAAAAGCTCACTGTGGTCTCCTCAAAATCACATTCCTGGCAGCTTATAATTACTTTTCCACCCATTTTCCCGAAATAAAGGCGGTTGTCATCTTTATACATGATAATTGAGTTTTGAGTTTTAAAATTACGAATTTTTTTGGGACGCAGGGCGCACGACGCACGGTACAGGACGCACGACACACGATGCACGACGCAGGGCTCAGTGCACAGGAACATGGTGTCTTAGAAATTAACATTTCTCATATAAAATCTGCAATTCTTTTTGTAGATTGGGACTTCGAAGGAAATTGATTATTGGTCGAAACTTAAAGGATAGAACCACTTAGAAGTTCTTCTTTTGAAACCTGATCTGGAAGAAAGGATTCTGACTGGCACAGATAACAATAAGTACTGATTGTCTGATGTTTAATGATGTGTTAGGAGAAAACCAATTTCCCTGATCTTTAAAATTTTGTTGTAAGTTTTTATTTCAAAGCCGGGGTAGGAAGGAATTGTACTCAAACTAAGTAGCACTTTTGTTGTGACCATAGAAGTTTACAACAGAAGTGTATATTCATTATATACTATCAAACAAAAAATATGCCTGAAAAATTTAGTTCCGGGAAAAACATCTTTGACCTTCATAAGGATATCCTTGATGATTATAAGCTTTATATCGACAGCTTTATCAACATAGCCGATTCGAAAATCAGGGAGAAAGTCATAAGTGAATTTGACTCCGGAAATCTTTATCCGCAGCCACTAGTACAGTTTAATCCCTCATTTGAATCGGGAGGGAAAGTTGAAGACCTTGTCAGTAACGGTGTTCTTGTCGATGATTTCAACAGTATTTTCTATGATGAAACCGGAGGTTCGTGGTCAATTTATAAACACCAGTCGGAAGCCATAATTAAAGGTAACGAGGGAAAAGGATTTGTTGTGACATCGGGTACAGGATCGGGAAAGAGCTTAACATATCTATCCACGATATTTAACCACCTGTTTAAGAATCCTGGTCATCCTGGCATAAAAGCTATAATTGTTTATCCTTTAAATGCCCTCATAAATTCCCAGGAGGCGGCTTTAAGGGGTTTCGAAGAAAACTACAGAAAAAGGACAGGTAAGAGTTTTCCGTTCACCTATGCAAAATATACCGGACAGGAAAAACAGGAAGATCGGGAAAAAATAATCGCAAATCCTCCTGATATTCTACTGACTAACTATATGATGCTTGAATTATTGATGGTAAGGAAGACTGACGAGAGTTTACGCAATTCTTTTCTCGACAATATCAGGTACCTTGTCTTCGACGAACTTCATGTTTATAAGGGCCGGCAGGGGGCTGATGTGTCTTTGCTGATAAGAAGAATTAAGTCGGCAGCTTCCACAAAGAATATTATATGTATCGGAACATCCGCTATAATGACATCCGGCACAATCAATGAACAGAAAAGCGAAGTGGCAAAGGTTGCTTCCAGATTTTTTGATGCCGTTTTCTTGCCTGATAATGTAATAGTGGAATCTCTTACATATTCCACCAATGAAATAATTCCAACACCTGATGAGCTGAAAAAGGCATTGAGTTCTGATCTGGAAAAGGGATCGAAGGATGCCATTCTTGAAAATCCTCTTGCTATCTGGCTTGAAAGAACTATTGCAGTCAGAACCGAAGGTAAAAGCAAAAGGAGGAATGAACCAAGGTCTCTTAAGAATATTGCAACTGAACTTTCGAAAGTATCAGGAATCAGTGAATCGGTTTGTGAAAAGAAAATAATCGAAATTCTGACATGGGCAGAAGCCGTTAATATTGCAAATACAAAGGATAAAAAGAAGGACACTGTTCTTCCGTTTAAATTGCACCAATTTATATCCCAGACAGGTTATGTTTACTTGACTCTCGATAAGCCGGATACCCGTTACATTACTTTAGAACCAAACCCTTTTGTAAAATTTAGTGAAAATGAACCTGAACTTCCTGTTTTTCAGACTGTATTCAGCAGGATTACCGGAGAGGAATTCCTTTGTGTCAGAAAAAATATTTCAGATCTAAACGGACCGAAGTTGGTATTCCGCGATTTTAATGAGAATCAAAATCCAAAGAACGATGAGGACCTTTCGATAAGGGATGGGATTAAGTCCACTAAAGTCAAATCCAGAACTCATGAAGATTACATAGACGGATATATCCTGCTTGATAAAGATTCTCTTTTTGACATAAATGAATATAAAGACCTTTTACCATCCTCCTGGTTAAGTAAATCCGGCCGGATTGACAGTTCAAAAGATTTCCGGCTTCCAAAGGAGATCTATGTCCTGAAGGATGGTTCATACTCTGATAAGCCAAACGGTGGAGAAAAAGCCTGGTTCCTTCCAGCCCCGCTTATATATGACCCGACCTGTGGTTTGATTTACCTTGAAACTAAACTCAGTGAAAAAACGAAACTCATTTCATTGGGGATTGAAGGCCGTTCCACATCTACAACAATATTAACTCTTCAGACTCTACTCGCTCTTTATAAGCATGGTAAAAAGCTGAAAGAACAAAAGCTGATGAGTTTTACCGATAACCGGCAGGATGCTTCATTACAGGCGGGACATTTCAACGATTTCATCCAGGTTGTTCATCTGCGTTCTGCCATCGAAAAGGTACTAAGAGCAGGGGAGGTCCCATTGAAAATCTCTGATCTGATTTTTAAAGTGCAAACCGAACTAAACCTTCCTGAATCAGAATATGCCACAAACCCGGCACCAAATCCAAACAGACCGAATGAAGAAAATATGGCTGCCTTAAGGAGCTATATTTCATACAGGATCATCCAGGATTTAGAGAGAAGCTGGCGTTACATTCTTCCGAACCTTGAACAAACTGCTTTATTGGAAATAACCTATTATGGCATAGGTAAAGATTCGGTTGACAATTCTCTTTGGAATGGTATTGAATTACTAAAGGGATGGAATGCAGTTAAGAGAAAAGAGTTTTTAACACAAATTCTTGACTATTTCAGGAATCTTTATGCTATTGACTATGATATGTTGCGGTATGAGAACCGGCAAAAGATTGAAGGTGAATTAAATCAGCAACTAAACAGAGAAAAACTCTGGTCGCTTGATAAAGGTGAAAAGATTATAGCGCCTAATTATCTTTCAGTTTATGGAGCTGACAAAGGCGCAAAAGAAATTTATATCAAAAGTATAGGCGGCTCGAGCAGGCTTGCCAGGTATATTAAACATGAATTCAGAAAAGCTGGTTTAGATGCTCCAGATGGTGATGAGTATAATTCATTTATGACAAGTGTGCTGGATGCCCTCACCGAGGTACATTATTTAAAGAAGTTGAAAATTAAAGCCGAAAAGGGAGAAAAAGAGGCCTACCAGTTGATTCTGACTAAAGTGCTTTGGCAAAGGGGTGATAAAACTACTGTTTCAACTGACAAAACCTCTCTCATTTCCCTTGATGAAGAGGTTAAGGTTAAGCCGCACCTCTATTTCCAGAAGCTTTACCAGGAGGATTTTTCTACCCTTCCTAAATCATATATAGCAGCCGAACATACAGGTCAGATAAAAAATGAGGAGAAAATTGACAGGGAGGAGAAGTTCAATGAAGCTAAGGAATTAAGTGCGTTGTATTGCTCACCTACTATGGAGCTTGGGATAGATATTTCTTCGCTCAATATTGTCCATATGAGGAATGTTCCGCCCACCCCTGCAAATTATGCCCAGCGAAGCGGAAGGGCAGGTCGTAGCGGACAATCAGCCCTTGTATTAACCTATGCCTCAAAAGTCTCTCCCCATGATAAACACTATTTTTCCAATCCTGTTAAAATGGTTGCAGGCATTGTTCAGGCTCCAAGGATCGATCTTACAAACGAAGAACTGATACGATCGCATATAAATGCAACAGTACTCTCTTTCCTGAATGCTGAGGAATTCAAACCATCGCTGATAGATTTGATTGATATCTCAGGGGGCACTTATAAATTAAAGCCAGATATAAAGGCTAAGTTCCAGGATGTTATTGATTCAAGATTTCCTGAGATAAAACTGCTTGCACAAAAAATTGTAGCAAGCATTGGCCTAATGGACGTTAAATGGTATAATGATACATGGCTGGAAAATCAAATTAAAACGGTTCCGGATAAATTGGCTTTTGCTCTCCTGCGGTGGCGCAAAATGTATCTCGATGCTTTGCGTCAGATGAATGAGGCTCACGAAATTCAGATAAGTCCTATAATAAAGGATAATGAGACCAAGAAAACTGCAGCCGTTTCCTATGCCAGGGCTAAGGATCGAAAAGCCTTGTTGGAGAACCAATCCGATAAAAACAGAAATTCTTCATTGTCGGAGTTTTACACATTCAGGTATCTTGCCTCAGAAGGTTTTATTCCGGGCTACAATTTTACCCGTTTGCCGATTCGCGTTTTCCTCGGGGGAAAAGATAAGAATGAATCTATATCACGGGCACGCTTTATCGGGTTAAAAGAATTTGGACCAAATAACCTTATTTATCATAACGGTGGAAAATATAAGGTAAACAGAATTACTCCTGGTGATGTTGCACTCGATCTCCAAACGATAAAAATATCTAAGGAAACTAATTATGCATTCCTGGGAATTGATGAAGGAAAGGGTAAAAACCAGGATCCGATTACCGGAACCCTGTTCACAGCAAGTAATATTGAAACCCATGGCAATTTGCTTGAACTGGAGGAGGCCCAGTCAGAAAACTCCGAACGTATCTCCTGCATGGAGGAGGTCAGGACTTCAGAAGGTTATGTGACTGAAATGTACCTTAATTCTCCTGACGGCCTTGTCGATGCCGGTAGAATTAAGCTTACTGTTGATGGTGAGGAATTGATGAAACTCTTCTATTCTCCTGCCGCAAAGCTTATTTTGCTTAACAAAAAATGGAAAAGGGCAAAGGAAGAAGGATTTGATATTGGCTCCAAATCGGGATTCTTTAAGACGAAGAAACAGCTTGAGAAACCAAATTCTGAAGATCCTGCTCAAAACATTATGCTATACACTTACGATACTTCTGATATTTTGTATATACAGCCTGTGAAAGCACTGGGGTTGACAGAGGAAGGAGTTATTACACTGCAATATGCCCTGGAAAAGGCAATTGAGCAGTATTATAATATTGAACCTGTTGAGATTGATGCCCGACTGATGGGAAGCTCGGAGAATAAGAATATCATGCTTTACGAATCGGCTGAGGGCAGTATTGGTGTGCTTAAGGACCTTGCCAGGAATCCGGCCAAACTCCGTGAGATATTTATAAAGGCTTATGAGATTTGTGGTTACGATCTGTCAACCAGCGAGGACAAATATCCCGCCAGGGCGAAAGCAAGCTATGATGATCTTCTGTCGTATTATAACCAGGGGGATCATATAAAAATCGATCGTCATTTTGTAATTAAAGCTCTGGAACTGCTTATTGCCTCCAACCCCGATGATACAATCGGAGGCACCTACGAGGAAAAATATGAAGAACTGAAAAAAGGCCTTCATCCACAAAGCCCGGGCGAAAAGGAGCTGCTTGATCATCTTTTTGAGAACGGCTACAGATTACCGGACTATACGAACTTCAATATGGAACAGTATTACATCCAGCCCGATTTTGTATATAAAAAGGAAAAAGCCCTGATCTTTGTAGATGGCGGAATTCATAAAAATGCTGTTGTTAAGGCTGACGACGAAAAGAAAAGAGTAACTCTCAACATGGCAGGTTTTGATGTGCTTGTTTGGGATTATACTTCAGAAACGGTAACATCTTTTGTGGCTCGAAGGCAGGATATATTCAGAAAAGTAAGATGATTTTATGATTGATGCAAAACTTAAAGCGCCGGGTAAACTCGTCCGGTTCAGGGGACGACGGTGCGTCGTCCAGCCTTCAGATGATAATGAAATTGTAATCCTGAAGCCGCTTGGCGGGACCGAGGATGAGATAATTACAATATTTGAGCCTGTATTGCAGTCTTTTGACAAACTGGAATCTGACCAGTTCGAACTGCCTGATAAAAATGATCTGGATAGTTTTCTTACTGCAAAACTCCTTTATGATGCTGCAAGGCTTTCTTTCCGCCAGGTCAGCGGTCCTTTCCGCTGCATGGGTAAATTGTCGTTCCGCCCGCGATCATACCAGCTTGTTCCACTGATAATGGCACTAAAAGAGTCGGTCACCCGTCTTCTTATTGCTGACGATGTTGGTATTGGGAAAACAATTGAAGCTCTCCTGATTTTACGGGAACATATCGAAAGAGGATCGGTAAAAACTTTTGCAGTTCTTTGCCCTCCCCATCTCTGTGAACAATGGCAGAAAGAGCTTTCTGATAAGCTTGACATCGATGCCGTTATTGTCAGATCGAGCACAGTTGCCGGACTGGAACGACGAATAGTGGGAGACGATACGCTGAATGTTTTCA
>CAIMVD010000316.1 GCA_903844815.1 uncultured Bacteroidota bacterium
AACGAGGGCCTCGAAACTTTCAACATCTTCTGAAATATGGTACTGTCCGTAATAATAAGGTTGGTTTTGTATTAGCATTACCCTGATTAACTTGGGCTGTAAAATGTTTTCGTAGTCTCCTTCATATCCATCGGTTAGCACGACTACATCTTCAGGGTATCTTTTTAATTCGTTAATTAGATCACCTATTGTGAATGGTTTGGCTTCGACAAGCTCAGCCACCGATTTTGCGGAATCAGAATCAATAGTTACAGCATTGGCTTCGACAGGCTCAGCCACCGATTTTGCGGAATCAGAATCAATAGTGACAGCAATGGCTTCGACAGGCTCAGCCATCGGTGGTGTCGTTGGTAATATTGTGGCTTCGACAAGCTCAGCCACCGGTCTTTTTGATTCAGAGTTATCTGTAGAACCGGTGCCTGAGCTTGTTGAAGCGGTGCCTGAGCTTGTCGAAGCGGTGCCTGAGCTTGTCGAAGCGGTGCCTGAGCTTGTCGAAGGCACTGTTGGATCCATCTCAATATCCCCGGTGCCTGAGCTTGTCGAAGGCACCATTTTACTTGTCGAAGTTGTCCCCTGAGCCTGTCGAAGGGAGTTCTTTGATAATTCTTTTAGCTTATTTATATCCCCATTTATTAAAGCCTCTTTTTTACTTCTGCTCCATCCCTGTACCTGTTTCTCGCGATAAAAGGCATCATCTATCCTGCTGAATTCTTCGAAATATAACAGCTTTACAGGTAAATGCTTACATGTATGATTGGCCCCATCACCTTTCTGATGTTCATTCAGCCGCAACTCCAGATTTGTTGTGCTTCCTGTATAATAGCTGCCATCACCACATAAGAGTATATACATATAGCCTTTCATGATGTAAGCTTTAATTAAATCAGATTCTTAATAACCAATTATTTCAATCAATCTTGTTACAGCAATTGATTTTCTGAATTAGCACTAAGTTAAGCAAACTGTACTGCAAAATCAAATAAATGTCTTGCAGATCCTACTGAATTATGGTTTGCAAAGAATACTGTGGAGGGAAAGGACTATTTCATTTTTAAGTACTTTAAGTTCCAATTTGGGGATCAGGTATTTTTAAAGTGGTTACACTCCGATGTAACAATATGCATATTCTTGCTGAAACCGGACACCAATTCCTGAGCAAACCGGACAGTGATTCCTGCTGAAAACGAACAGTGAGGGCATTACTTTCCGGGGATTGCAGGTTTTATCATTTATTAATAAAACACTGCAAAATGAGCTTAAAACACTTGTTAAGTCAATTTTAAGTGCGATATATATAAATATATTGCAAAAAAGAGAAGTGCTTTCTTCTTTATGACCTGGACAGACCTGACATTTTAATGACATACTGGAGTTGTATACCTTTGAGTTATTTACAAATGATAGCCAGGTTATCATCAAAGGAGGCTCAGTATTCTCCGGAATGTCTTAAATCATATCGGAATAGAAAACCTGAGATAAATGATTAATTCGTAATTTTAAGGAACATATTTTAAAATCTGATTCCCTCATAGTAACAAAATCTAGTTCATGAAAAATGTAAAAGGTAAACCCCAAGGGAAGCCTCTGCCCCGGTTAATTGATGCGGCTGATTTTAAACAACTGGCAGAAATCCTGAGGATAAGGAGTGATGTCTATCCTACCAACTATCTTGACTTGCTTCTGCTTGAAAACAAAAACAATAAGCTTTCGGAAATACTGGTCCTTTTTCAGAATTACAAGGCAAAAAATAATGATTTTAAAACTGTTACAAGGATAAAAGTTCATATCAGACACAGGCAAAGACATGACCACTGGATTTTCAAAATCAGCGGAGAAAAGGAAGATCCAATTGTAATACTCAAAGGATTAAATTAAAATCCTAAACACCAATAACCCAGACTATGAATGAAAGTTACTATATGATCAATATGCAGAAACTACTTTATATTGTTAAAGAATTGTATAACAGGGGTTTTGAAAAACTACGGGTTATCCCTTCCGTAGCGCCATCGGGGTTGCACTGGAGATGTTCCTTTCTTTCTGGTAATGATTCTGAAAGAAGAACAATAATTACATCAAACTGGATACAGGACTTTTACAACGTGCAAGAAAAAATTGAATTTTCAATTGGAGAATTGACAGATATGTTTGAAAAAGAGCATTTTGATTTTTTAATCCTTTGTAAGGGGGAGAATAAGGATTATGTGGATTGGTATAGTGATATGTTACTTAAGTTAAAAGAAGGGGAATTGCCATACGCGTATTCGGACTATTCTTCTCCCGGAGATTTCTGGGAAACCACACAGGGACAGAAAATTTACACCTTGCCAAATGAGAAACAGAATTATATGGATTATTAAAAAAGAACTGAATTATTTTAAATGTTCAACTTTAACCAAATAACTCTTTTCAAATACATTATTGAGCCCGCTCCGAAAAAGATATAAATGCAGTTGCCAAAAAGACACAAAGACGCTAAGGTTCACAAAAAGCTTAATATTAATGAATTATCATGGTGTGTCTTTGTGCCTTTGTGCCTTTGCGCCTTGGTGGCAAAAAAGACTTTTCGGAGCGGGCTCATTATCAGAAGACAATCCTTCATGTTTTATTGCTGCCGATTTTGGTAAAAAACTGAAAGGAATCGAGAATGAAGCTGTATCAAACTTGTCCAGTACATAGGACGTATTCAACGATCCGGGAAACCTCCTGTGATTTTTGATTACCGTTTCTCACGGATTGATTATTTTGAGAAGATGTTTAAACAGCGGAATCGGTACTATAAAAAGCTATTAAAGGAAGAATCAACATTAAGAAGAATCTTGTGGAAAATGAATGATGATTGATAAACGTCCGTTTTCAGCAGGAATCACTGTCCCCATTCATCAAGAATTTGTAATAGAACCGGGATTACAGCGAGGATCTTGCGGGCCATCGTCAACATAACTTAAAAATTCCAAAAGAGTCCGGGAAATTCCAACAGAAGCTGGAATATTTTATAAATTCCTGTACAATCCAAAGAATTTCAACAAGTCAATATGTACTTGACCTGAGTATTACAATCAAAATTGCCAAATGCTTTTTACATGTGCCAGATCCTGCAAGTATAAGGGACAAGACTCTAATTTAAAACCGGTTGAGCGCCAGCATTATGTTGAATTCTTCGGTTAAAATAAATTTGACTTGTATTATTAGATTATTTTACTTTGTCTAACGTACACGAATCTTGCCTGATTAAGCTCAGAACTTCGTTGGGAAAGTTCTCATAAGCAATTTTACGCTTAAGTGAAATACGATACTCAGGAATAAAGGAACATTTAATTCAGAAGTTTCTATAAAAAAACGTTCCTTAAGTCAGTGACGACCAGTCTCTCCAACGTTTCATCTGGCATTTTAAAAATTCTTATATATCCTTTATGAGAGATTATCATAATCCCTGCTAATCTGTTCTTAACAACTATTTATTAAATAAAATCTATTGCCTGGAACAGTGAAAGGATTTCTGATAGTTGTAATACCTGGTTCTTTGGGATTAATTCTGACAACCTTTCAAAAGGAAGCGCCTACTGTGCAGTTTGGGTTATTTCAGGATGAGGCGTTGATGCAAACTGCCTTTTTTTGCAAGTTAACCTTAAAATACCAGGTAGAAATGAGTACAGGGGAAGAATTCAATATTTTGTCTTCTTCACATGAATTTAAATTGTAAGCATTATGGGAAATTTTTTGTATTTCGTAATCAATTCATTCTTTCGTTTTTATTTTCAGACATCCGAGACTGCCGCAAACTAAACCGCGACTGTTTCATAAATCAATCTTAAATCTGTAAAAGGGAAGCAGGTTTCTGTTTGGTTTAAAAAGGAGCATAGTTTTCTTACTGCTTGATTTGCCCTGGGAGTGGATA
>CAIMVD010000317.1 GCA_903844815.1 uncultured Bacteroidota bacterium
GTACCACTTTGGCCTTAAACTCTTTACTGAATTTTCTTCTGGTTGTTGACATGCTAGTAAATTTTTAAAGTTAATACTTTATATCTTAACTAGCTGTCCGATTTTGGGGGAGTATTATACACCTCAATGGTTCCATCGAACAGCTGGTACCCAACAACGACGACAACATTGTCGATCCCTGGGAAATCACAAATGGAGTTGCCGGGATAAACTCTGTGAGTGTTCATATTGTCTACGCCGGAGGCTTGGCAGCTGATGGCAAGAAAGCCAAAGACACCCGCACTAAAGCCCAGGTTCTTGCCATGCGCAATTTCGTCCTCCAGTTTATACTCAAGCATCCGGAAGTTAAAGTCGCCGGTCATTATCAGTTTGCTCCTAAAGCTTGTCCTTCTTTTGACGTACCATTCTGGTGCAGGTTGATCGGCGTTAAATCACAAAACATATATACAACCATATGAAAATCTCATTCCTCATATTGCTTTCAATGCTCTACTTTACCTCTTGTATTACACAAAACAGGATGGACCGTAAATGCCGGAAAGCAAAACTCAAATACGAAATAGCAGTTACCAAATGGGGCTGTCCGAAGGACCTTGACAGCACTTTTGTCCAGTCCCAGATCATTATTAAGGATACCACCATTTACATTCCTGTTCCTGGCCAAACAGTTCACGACAGCATTCCGGTAATAATCACCAAAGGTTTGGTCAACAGTCCGGTCAGCACTCTTGAAACCACATACACGCGAAGTAAAGCCTGGGTTGTGGATGGTATACTCAAACACACTCTTGATCAGAAACCTTCAACCATTCCTGTTACTATTCCCGGAGCCATCCACAACTCCACATCCAACACAGTTCAAACCATCAAAGTACCTTATTACATTGACCGGCCAATCTCCAAGCCTCTCCATTGGTGGCAAAAGCTTTTTATATGGACTGGTATAATTGCATGGTGGGCAGTAGGTTTATATATCGTGATCAAGTTCTATAAGTTCAAAATAGGTTAAAAAGTAAAGGCTGCCTGGTTAGAGCAGCCTTCACTTTAATTTGCAATAGCCTTATCATACATACCAATCAACTTTTGCATATCGCGGCTCACCAGATCATCCACAACACGAGCATATTTCTTCGTCATATTAATACTGGAATGTCCGAGCATCTTTGAAACCACTTCCATTGAAACCTGGTTTGCTAATGTCACAGTAGTTGCAAATGTATGCCGGGCAGTATGTGTGCTAAGGTTTTTATTAATCCCACACAAATCAGCTATTTCTTTAAGGTAGGCATTCATTTTCTGGTTTGATAGCACCGGCAATACGTACCCGTTTGCAATGCATCTTGGATTTTCTTTGTATTTATCCATTAGCTGAATAGCAGGTTCCAGGAGAGGTATCGTGCACCAATTCTTAGTCTTCTGTCTTTTCTTTTTTATCCAAAGCTTACCGGATTTATCTTCAATGTCAGTGTACTTCAGACTCGCTACATCGACAAATGCCAATCCTGTAAAGCAGCAAAACACATAGGTATCTCTTACCAATTGCAGCCTTTCAAGTTCAAAATGCTTATTCATTAAAAGTTTCAACTCTTCTTCTGTCAGGTATGCCATATCGACATCATCAAGGTGATATTTGATAGTTCTGAAAGGATCTTCCTTCATCCATCCGTTTGCCATCGCAATCCGGATTATCTTTTTGAAATTTTTAATATACTTTATGGTTGTATTATTTGAACAGTTCCTTGTGGTTTTAAGGTAATACTCAAAATTCCTGATGAACATTGGGTTGATTTCGAACAGGCACATATCTGAACGCTTGTACTTCAGTTTAATAAAATCTTCTATATGCTTATAGCAGGTATTGTATCTCTCTAAAGTACCAGGTGCAAAATCCTTGTTAACTAATCCTTTAACCATTTCATTATGTTCTTTAAAAACGCCCATAATGGTGTGTTCCGATAGATCAATGCCACTGAAAGCAGTTCGTAATTGCAGAGCCGTGATTTGCTGCCCCGTCTCTTCCAGCTCACGCTTTTTTAGCACAATATTAACCTTTACCGATTCAAGGAATGAGTTTACCTCTTTAGCTTGCTTTGAAGTACCATTAACCTTCCCAAGTTTGTTATCCCAGAGGAGTTCATCAACGCTGGCCTGCACGACAAATTCAGCCCTAAGACCGTTAATAGTGATTCTTGCATAAACTGGAAGTTTTCCGTTTTTGTGTTTTTTCGCCCTTTTAATAAAAAAAAGGACACCGAATGACGCTCTTTTCATACTCTAAATTTTAGGTTAAAATTAAGTTTTTAGAGCAAAAGTGAGCAACGCAAAGTATTGTATATCAGTGCATAAGAACCTAATTCGGTGACTTTTTTTTGGTGACTAAAAAAGGTCACCGAATTTGTCCATCTTAGATATGCTTTTTAGTGATTTTTTATGCTTCTATGGAAAACAAAAAACCACCGAAACAGTAGTGTTTTCAGTGGTTTTGCCTTTTTATGCCTTGTAGCTAAGCGGAGAAGGGGGCTCACCCATACTCCTCTCCTATCCCCCGCCAATCCTTACTTTCAGAAATTTCAATTCAATTAGTCCACTGACTTGTCCACTGTCAGTTTTTTCTGCTTTTATTTGCTGTCACGACAGTCTTGCGTAATACAAATATACACAATATTCCTGCATTATAATGAAATTCAGACTTTTAATTTCCTGTTCAAAGCAATAATTTTAAACAGCTTATTGTTAATATCTTTTCCTGCTTTTGCTGTTTTTTTCTTTTCATATCAACTTGACTTTCCTAATTTTATACATTGCAACTCTGCTGATATTTCCAAAATTATTTCTTGAAATGTCAAATTATTTAGGCCTCGTGTAAGCTCAGGTTATTATCTTGTTATTATCTTGTTATCCTCTTTCAATCATTGTTATTAAAAGCTTTCTAACTTTTTAATATATCAATATGCTATCCGAAAATCAACCTCTTGTACTAGTTCAGTTTGAAGAGCACCCTTTTTCCAGATCGCGGAACAGAAGCTCGTCTGATCATGTCATCCTCCTTACCGCCGGTTTCACCATGGCGGATTACTGCCTGGCTCTCTTTAATAAGATCCTGCGCATCGGACTATCCGATTTACCCGCCTTCCTCGAGTACCAGTGCAAGCTAGTCAAGGACCCTGAAAAATGGCTCAACACACTTGAAAAACTTGTTAAAGA
>CAIMVD010000318.1 GCA_903844815.1 uncultured Bacteroidota bacterium
CCGGGTTTGGGTTTGAATGTTCAATTCACCTACGACGCACAGGGAAGGCTTGCAACGAAAACTACAGTCCAAATGAAGCAGACCTATGTGTTTGATCCGAATTCAGGCAACCTCAGCTCGCGCGATTACAGGTGTAAACAATATTGATGCTGTTACGAAATTTTACTCCGGAAGTTATGAGAAAAAGATTAGCGGCACAACAGCAAAGGAGTATCATTACATAAACTCACCTTACGGGCTTGTTGCAATAATTATTAAGGATCAAACATCTAAAAATACATATTATGCAGAAACCGATCATCTTGGGTCGATAATCGGACTGCTCAATTCGAATCAGACCTACGCAGAAAGACTTTCATACGATGCCTGGGGAAGGAGACGTAATCCTTCAAAATGGACATATAAGAATCTGAAACTGCCATTAATTACCGACCGTGGTTTTACAGGACATGAGCATCTTGATTGCGTAGGGTTGATAAATATGTTGAGCGTTGATAACCAAATACCGGGAAATCGGAATTCTGTCCACGACACGAAATCCCGGGAGCGCAGCGAATCAGGAAACGGAAGAATTTACCACTCTTCAATAGGAAGATCTGTTGGAGTCGATCCTATAAACGCAACAGCAATACGAGGTTCAAATCATTTCCTGCTACATCACTGGTGTGCACATTAAGTGTGATACAATCTTATCAGTTACAAACATAAATTGTTATGATTATTAAAATAGTTATCTTTGGAGATAACATTACAACATGGCAAGACAGATCATTATTCATGGTGACTATTTTCTTGACTTTTATAAAGAACTGGACATTAAAGTAAAACATAAGATCCAGTATGTTTTCGAGTTGATAAAACAAGTTGACAGAGTTCCGGAGAAATTTTTGTCACCAATGTCCGGGTACGATGGACTTTATGAAATTAAAATTGAATACCAGCCAAACATTTATCGGATCTTCTGTTGTTTTGACCAGGGACAGCTGGTTGTTTTATTTAATGGCTTTCAAAAGAAAACCCAAAAAACACCTAAAAACGAGATTGAGATAGCAATGAGATTAAAGAATGATTATTTTAAACTTAAGAGATAAAAAAATGACAGATTATAAAAATATAAAGACATTTGACGAGTTGCTTGACCGTGAGTATGGTCCAATCGGTGCCGAAAGTCGTAATGAATATGAGGAGAAGGCCCAGATGTTCATTGTCAGCGAGATGTTAAAAGAAGCCCGCAGAGAGGCTAAAATGACTCAAGGAGAACTAGCTGAAAAAGCCGGGACTAAAAAAAGTTATATCTCAAAAATTGAGAATGGGAAAGGGAATATTCAACTCTCAACACTGATCAGAATTTTTGAAAAGGGACTTAACCGGAAAATAGGATTGACTTTTTTATAAAAAAATTCCTCCCCCCCGCCAGAAAAAAACTCCACCATCCTTTACCGATCGGGGTTTTACATGCCATGAGCGTCTCTTCAATATTTTACGCCTGAGGTGTTTCATGAATTATAGAAACAGCAATTGATGAAATCGTGAACGCCGGAGGTGTTCCATAAAAATCACCGGTATAATATCCGTTTTTAATCTTGAGCCTACTCCGAAAAGTCTTTTTTTTGCCACGAAGGCGCAAAGGCACGAAGTTGATCCAAGGTAATTGATTAATAATAAGCTATTTGTGAGACTTAGCGCCTTCGTGTCTTCGTGGCAATTGCATTTATTATCTTTTTCGGAGCGGCTCAATCTTGGAACCGCTCCGTGATTGACACAGCAATATGATTTACAGAAGCAAAAAAGGTGCCCTTTTGAGGCACCCTTCTTATTGTTTTTAATTATGTGTTTACTTTTTATAGCCGTAAACTGCCAGTGCCCCAAGTGTCTCCTCAATTCTGAGAAGCTGATTGTACTTGCAAATCCTGTCAGTCCTGCTGGCAGAGCCGGTTTTGATCTGTCCGGAATTTGTTGCCACTGCGATATCGGCAATTGTAGTATCTTCAGTCTCGCCTGAACGATGTGATGTTACTGAGGTGTAACCTGCCCTGTGTGCCATCTCAATTGCGTTCAGGGTTTCGGTTAGAGTACCAATCTGGTTTACCTTTATAAGGATTGAATTTGCACAACCCATGTCGATACCTTTTTTAAGATATTCAACATTGGTTACAAACAGATCATCGCCAACAATCTGGCATACTTTGCCAATCCTGTCGGTAAGCATCTTCCAGCCGTCCCAGTCACCTTCAGCCATACCGTCTTCAACTGAATCGATAGGGTATTTTGTAACTAGTTCCTCAAGGAAGTCAACCTGCTCCTTTGAAGTTCTCCTGGCGCCTTTCGGACCTTCGAACTTGGAGTAGTTATAGATTCCTTCGCTATAGAATTCCGAAGCAGCACAGTCGAGGCCGATTGTTATATCTGAACCTGCCTTGTATCCTGCAGCAGTAATAGCTTTAATAATTGTTTCAAGAGCGTCTTCAGTACCACCGAGTGTCGGGGCAAATCCACCCTCATCGCCTACTGCAGTACTTAATCCGCGTTCCTTAAGAACTTTTTTAAGTGAATGGAACACTTCTGTACCCATGCGAAGGCCTTCCCTGAATGAAGAAGCGCCAACAGGCCTGACCATGAATTCCTGGAAAGCAATAGGGGCATCGGAATGTGATCCGCCATTAATGATATTCATCATAGGCACGGGAAGAGTAACTGCATTCGCACCGCCGATATAGCGAAACAATGGCAGTCCATGATAATTTGCAGCCGCTTTTGCAACGGCCAGAGAAACGCCAAGAATAGCATTTGCTCCAAGGTTGCTTTTTGTTTTAGTTCCGTCGAGGTCGATCATCTTCTTGTCAACACCTGGCTGGTCGGTTACATCCATACCAATTATCTCCTCGGCTATAACGTTATTCACGTTATGAACCGCCTTCAGAACACCTTTTCCAAGGTAACGGGCTTTGTCGCCATCCCTCAGTTCGAGGGCTTCATTTTCACCGGTTGATGCACCTGACGGCACTGCTGCCCTGCCAAATGATCCGTTTTCTGTTATTACATCAACTTCAATCGTTGGATTGCCGCGGGAGTCGAGAATCTCACGAGCATGAACACTAACTATCTGACTCATAAAATTTTGATTATTTATTAAACATTACTGCAATATACAAAAAAAAGGACGCCGTTTCGGGCAAATCCTTTCCTTTTATTATTTCTTAACATTTTATTATTCCTGAGCTGCGTCACCCTCAGTTGTTTCAGCCTTAGCTGCAACTTTCGGTGCTTTTGTCTCAGCAACAGTCTCTTTTTTCTTCGGAGCTCTTCTTCTGCGTGATGTTTTTGTTTTTGCTGCATCACCGCCAAGCATTGCTTCGTTGTAGTCGACAAGTTCGAGAATGCACATATCGGCATTATCACCTAATCTGTGGCCAATTTTCAATATTCTCGTGTATCCTCCCGGGCGTTCAGCCACTTTAAGGGAGATATCTCTGAATAATTCAGTGACTGCAGTCTTGTCTTTAAGGTAACTGAACACAACTCTTCTTGAGTGTGTTGAATCGTCCTTCGATTTAGTAATAAGAGGTTCAACATAGGTGCGAAGTGCTTTTGCCTTTGCAATTGTAGTAGTGATCCTCTTGTGAAGGATCAGGGAAGTAGCCATGTTGGCAAGCATCGCTTTCCTGTGTGAACTTGTTCTTCCTAAATGGTTAATAACTCTTGAATGTCGCATTTCTCTATTTCCTTAACCAGTTTTCAAATTAATCTTTGTCTAACTTATACTTTAAAACATCCATACCGAATGAAAGGCTCACATTTTCGAGCAGTTCATCGAGCTCGGTAAGTGATTTCTTTCCGAAATTCCTGAATTTAAGCAGGTCATTCTTATTGAATCTTACCAGGTCGCCAAGAGTTTCAACTTCGGCAGCTTTCAGACAATTAAGGGCACGGACAGAGAGGTCGAGATCGACCAGTTTTGTCTTCAGCAATTGTCTCATATGGAGAACCTCCTCGTCAAACTCTTCGTTTGCCATTTTCTCATCCGAATCAAGGGTTATTTTCTCATCGGAGAAGAGCATAAAATGATAGATGAGAATTTTGGCAGCTTCCTTGAGAGCCTCTTTCGGATGTATTGATCCGTCGGTTTCGATCTCAAGAAGGAGTTTTTCGTAGTCTGTTTTCTGTTCAACCCTGTAGTTTTCTACAGTATATTTTACGTTTCTAACCGGGGTGAAGATAGCATCGATAGCTATAAGTCCGAATTCAGCATCAGCTGGTTCATTCTCTTCAGCAGGAACATATCCCCTGCCTTTGCTGACGGTCAATTCTATCTGCATTTTTACATCGGCTTCCATCCTGAAGATAACAAGCTCCGGGTTGAGAACTTCAAAGCTGCTGAGCACATTTTTCAGGTTGGCTGCTTTAAAAACTTCCTGTCCGCTGACTTTAATAGTTACCTTTTCGTGATCGACCTCTTCAACCGTTCTCTTAAAACGCACCTGTTTCAGGTTCAGAATAATTTCTGTAACGTCTTCCATAACGCCGGTTATGGTGGAGAACTCATGGTCTATGCCCTCGATCTTAACTGTTGTTATGGCAAAACCCTCAAGCGACGAGAGAAGTATCCTTCTCAACGCATTGCCGACAGTAATACCATAGCCAGGTTCTAGCGGCCGGAATTCGAACTTTCCGTGTTTACTGTCCGCTTCCAGCATTATTACTTTATCAGGCTTCTGGAATGATAAAATGGCCATAGAATTTATCTTAATTTATTATTTAGAATACAATTCAACTATAAGCTGTTCTTTTATGGATTCCGGGATATCAGTACGTTCCGGAACATTCATAAATTTGCCAGCCATTTGGGAATCGTCCCACTCAAGCCATGAAAGCTTTGAATATTTTTTTGTAGTGAGTGAATCGACAATAGACTCGAGTGATTTTGATTTTTCGCGAACACCTATAATATCACCCGGTTTCAGCTGTGCAGAAGGGATATTAAGAACGAGTCCGTTCACTGTAATATGCCTGTGCGATACGAGCTGGCGGGCTGCTGCCCTTGTCGGGGCAATGCCAAGACGATAAACCACATTGTCGAGACGTGATTCAAGAAGCTGAAGCAGAACCTCACCGGTAACGCCTTTGCTGCTCTGTGCTTTCTCGAAAGTATTACGGAACTGACGCTCAAGCATTCCATAAGTATATTTTGCCTTCTGTTTTTCCCTGAGCTGAACACCGTATTCCGAGGTTTTTTTCCTCTTCTTGTTGACACCATGCTGTCCGGGAGGAAAGTTCCTCCGCTCCAGGTGTTTGTCAGGACCAAATATAGGTTCACCGAATTTTCTTGCTATTCTTGTTCTTGGGCCGGTATATCTTGCCATTGTTCTATTTATTTAAGCTTACAAATAATAAATTATTAAACACCTTATACTCTTCTCCTGCCTGGAGCACGGCAACCGTTGTGAGGCATTGGAGTTACGTCGACGATCTCGGTAACTTCTATTCCAACGTTACTGATTGATCTGATTGCGGATTCTCGACCAGCACCCGGGCCTTTAACATAAACTTTCACCTTCCTTAAACCCAGATCATAAGCCACTTTGCCACATTCCTCCGATGCCATCTGTGCTGCATAAGGTGTGTTTTTCTTGGAACCTTTGAATCCCATCTTGCCGGCAGATGCCCATGATATTACCTGACCCGAATTATTTGTCAGGGTAACAATGATATTATTGAATGATGAATGAACATGTGCCTGACCTATAGGTTCAACCTTTACGACCCTCTTCTTTAATGTTCCAGTCTTCTTTGCCATAATCTATTTATTTAGTAGCTTTTTTCTTGTTTGCAACAGTTTTCTTTCTTCCTTTCCTGGTTCTGGCATTATTCTTGGTGCTTTGTCCTCTGACAGGAAGACCAATTCTGTGACGAACACCTCGGTAACAGCCAATATCCATAAGCCGCTTGATGTTCATCTGGGTCTCTGACCTCAGCTCACCTTCAAGCTTATAGTTATCATTCAGAATTCTCCTTATGGAGTTGATCTGGTCATCAGTCCAGTCCTGGACTTTAGCGTTTCTTTCAACGCCAGCCTCATCTAGAACTTTCTGAGCAGTGCTTTTCCCTACTCCATAGATGTAAGTCAGGCCAACTTCGCCTCTTTTATTCCTTGGTAAATCTACACCAACAATACGTGCCATATAATACTTTTCTTAAATAATGTGCAAAATTAGTTAAATTATCCCTGTCTCTGCTTGAACTTGGGATTTTTCTTATTAATAACGTAAACACGGCCTTTCCGTTTGACTATCTTGCAGTCAGCGCTACGCTTTTTTACAGATGCTCTTACTTTCATTAGTTTAATATTTCTTATTTATACCTGAATGTTATTCTACCCTTAGTTAAATCATATGGTGACATTTCAACTTTTACCTTATCGCCAGGCAGGATCTTGATGTAGTGCATTCTCATCTTTCCCGAAATATGGGCCGTAATTACGTGACCATTTTCGAGTTCCACCCTGAACATAGCATTTGAGAGGGCTTCGATGATAGTACCATCCTGCTCTATTGATGACTGTTTCGCCATACGATTACATTTTATTTAAAACTTCTTCAATAAATTTAAAAGTTGTCAGTACATCGGCTTCGCCTCTTCCTACTGCAACAGCATATTCAAAATGTGCCGAAATTTTGCCGTCTGCAGTCTTAATGGTCCAGCCGTCATTCATCTGGTATGTCTCCTTCTTTCCTGCATTGATCATAGGCTCTATGCATATGACCAAACCCTTTTCCATTTTCGGACCTGACCCTCTTTTTCCGTAGTTAGGTACCTCAGGCTGTTCATGCAACTTTCGTCCCAGACCATGACCTACAAGTTCCCTTACCACTGAAAATCCTCCGCTTTCTGCCTTGGTTTGTACCGCACTCGAGATATCTCCGATCCTGTTCCCGGCAAATGCTGCCTTAACTCCTTCTTCAAGTGAAGCACGGGTATAATCAAGCAGTTGTTTTACCTCCTCACTCACCTCTCCTACCGGGAAAGTATAGGCACTGTCGCCATACCAACCGTTCAATATCACGCCACAATCGACTGATACTATATCCCCCTCTTTAAGTACATATGCTGAAGGAATTCCGTGGACAACCTGGTCGTTGACAGATGTACACAGAGTATTTGGAAAACCACCATATCCCTTGAAAGCCGGAAAAGCACCATTATCGCGGATAAAGGTTTCGGCAATCTGATCGAGATAAAGAGTGGTAATACCGGGCCTGAGAATCGAAGCAATTTCTGCAAGTGTTCTCGACACCAGCATGTTGCTTTCTCGAAGTAACCCTATCTCTTCATCAGTCTTTAAATACAACATCAAAGAACGTTAAACTTATTAAATAGATGTAGAACCACCTGACCGGCCTTTTACCCGGCCCGATTTCATGAGGCCATCGTAATGACGCATGAGCAAATGGCTCTCAATCTGCTGCAGTGTATCAAGCACAACACCCACAAGAATGAGAAGCGAAGTGCCTCCGTAAAATTGCGCAAACTGAGGTGTAACCTGTGCCTTAATTGCTATAGAGGGAAGAATAGCCACAATGGCCAGAAAGATAGAACCCGGCAGGGTAATCCTCGACATGATTGAATCGAAGAATTCAACTGTCTTTTTTCCCGGTTTAATTCCCGGTATGAATCCGCCGTTCTTCTTCATATCTTCTGCCATCTGAACAGGATTAATTGTTATAGCTGTATAGAAATAGGTGAAGACAACTATAAGCAGGGCAGTAACAAGGTTATACCAGAATCCGTACATATTTGAAAATGCTACTACAAATCCTGATCCGGAATTTGAGTAACCTGCAATAATCATAGGAAGCATCATTATCGCCTGGGCGAAGATGATAGGCATAACACCAGCTGCATTCACCTTAAGAGGAATGTACTGCCTTACACCGCCATACTGTTTGTTACCGACTATCCTTCTGGCATACTGAACAGGAACCCTTCGGGTACCCTGTACAAGCAGAATAACACCAAGGACTATAACAAAAAGAAATACAATTTCAACAATAACTGCTATAAAACCTCCAGCTCCGTTCATACGGGTTCCAACTTCAAATACAAAGTTTGAAGGCATCCTGGCAACGATTCCAATCATAATTATCAGTGAAATACCATTGCCAATACCTTTATCGGTAATTTTTTCACCAAGCCACATTACAAACATGGTTCCTGCAGTAAGAATTACCACAGAAGAGAATTTGAAGAAGAATCCTGACATTACAAAAGCACTGGCAGGAAGCTGGGCACCCAGGTTTAACAGGTAAGTAGGAGCCTGAAGCACGAGTACGGCTATTGTCAGATACCTTGTATACTGATTCATTTTGCGACGGCCGCTTTCTCCTTCTTTCTGTAATTTCTGGAAGTAAGGAAATACGATGCCAAGCAACTGAACCACGATGGATGCAGAAATATAAGGCATGATACCCAGCGCGAAAATAGATGCCTGCGAAAATGCGCCCCCCGAAAACATGTCGAGCAGCCCCATTAGCCCGGATGATGTCTGGCTTTTGAGGTTAGCAAGCTGTGAAGGGTCAATTCCTGGCAGGGTCACATATTTTCCAAGCCGGTACAACAAAATGATCCCGAAGGTATAGATCAGCCTTGCGCGAAGATCTTCTATCTTAAAGATATTTTTTATAGTCTGAATCAGTCTCATCGAATTACAGTATTACAGCTGTTCCGTTTTTTGCTTCAATTGCTTCAATGGCAGTTTTGCTGAATGCATGTGCATGCACTTCCAGCTTACGCTCAAGAATTCCTTTTCCGAGAATTTTAACTGAGGCGTTTTTGGATACAAGACCTGCAAGTACCAATACCTGAAAATCGATTTTCTCAAGGTTATTCTCTTCTGCCAGGGTCTGAAGTGTACTGATATTGATTCCTTTATACTCCTTACGGTTGATATTCTTGAATCCGAACTTCGGAACACGGCGCTGAAGTGGCATCTGACCTCCTTCAAAACCTATTTTCTTACTGTAACCTGATCTGGACTTTGCGCCCTTGTGCCCCCTTGTGGAGGTGCCTCCTTTACCGGAACCTTGTCCGCGACCGAGACGCTTACCTTTTTTAACTGAGCCTTTAGCAGGTCTTAAGTTACTCAAATCCATAACTTTGTATTATAATATGTTTAATACCTTAAATATTTTCAACTTTCACCAGGTGCCTTACCTTAACCACCATTCCTAAGATCTGAGGGGTAGCTTCATGCTCAACACTATGGTTTAATTTGTGGATACCGAGAGCTTCCAGAGTTCTTTTCTGTCTTTCCGGTTTTCCATTTTTGCTTTTCACCTGGGTGATACGAATTTTTGCCATCGTAATGTTATTTACTAACCGTTAAAAACTTTATCCATTGAAACACCTCTGTGTTCAGCAACAGTGAATGCATCTCTCATTTCAAGAAGTGCGGCGAAGGTTGCTTTCACAAGGTTATGAGGGTTTGATGAACCTTTTGATTTAGCAAGTACATTTTTTATACCCACGCTCTCAAGTACTGCACGCATAGCACCACCTGCCTTTACACCGGTTCCATCAGATGCCGGTTTGATGAATACTTTTGCTCCTCCGAATTTAGCAACCTGCTCATGAGGAATAGTTCCGTTAATAACAGGAACCTTTATCAGATTTTTCTTAGCATCCTCGATTCCTTTCGAGATAGCAGTTGTCACCTCACTTGCCTTACCCAGGCCATGTCCGACAATACCATCTTCGTTACCAACCACAACTATGGCTGAGAAGCTGAATGTACGTCCCCCTTTTGTAACTTTTGTTACTCTCTGGATACTGACGAGTCTGTCCTTAAGTTCGAGATCGCTGGTCTTTACTTTTCTTATACCGTTTCCCATAATTCCCTAGAATTTTAAACCGCCTTCGCGGGCTGCATCAGCCAATGATTTAACTCTGCCATGATATTTATAACCGCTTCTGTCGAAAACGACCTTCTCAATACCCTTTTCTTTGCATTTGGTGGCAAGAAGCTGTCCCACAAGTTTAGCCTGGTCAATTTTCTTAATTCCCGACTGGGTAGCGATCTCTTTTTCCTTTGAGCATGCCGACAGTAGGGTAACGCCTTTCAGGTCATCAATAACCTGAACATAGATCTGTTTGTTGCTGCGGTAAACTGCGAGCCTTGGGGCTTCTCCAGTACCGTTTATTTTCTTCCGGATCCTCATTTTGATCCGTGCTCGTCTTTCCAACTTGGTTAAGGCCATGATTTTTTACTTTAACTATGTTATACCTTATGAACTGGCAGATTTTCCAGCCTTCCTTCTAAGCTGTTCTCCAACAAACTTGATCCCTTTTCCTTTGTAAGGTTCCGGCGGACGGAGTGATCTTATCTTTGCAACAACATGCCCTATAAGCTGTTTGTCGATAGAAGTAAGCGTGATGATAGGGTTAGCCCTTCTTTCAGTTTTGGTCGCAACCTGAACTTCTTCAGGAAGCTGAAAAATAACTTCATGAGAGAAGCCAAGGCTCATTTCAAGATTCTGACCTTTTGCTTCAGCCCTGTAGCCAACGCCTACAAGCTCAAGGTTCTTTTTGTATCCTTCCGATACACCTACAACCATATTGTTTATAAGTGCCCGGTAAAGACCATGCAATGATTTGTGTTCTTTAGAATCTGATGGCCTCGATACAATGATCTCGTTTCCCACCAATTCCACTTTCAGGTCTTTGTTAACCGTCTGGTGCAATTCGCCCAGTGGTCCTTTCACACTAACCACATTAGCATCGCTGATACTTACAGTGACGCCTTTGGGCAGGTTTACAGGTAATTTTCCTATTCGTGACATTAAGCTATCCTCCTATTAGTAAACATAACATAGTACTTCACCACCTATTTTTTCTCTCTTAGCCTCTTTGTCTGTCATCAGGCCTCTTGAGGTGGATATAATTGCGATACCGAGACCGTTCAGTACTCTTGGTATCTCATCAACTCCGGTATACTGACGCAGACCCGGACGGCTGACTCTTTTAATTCCTTTTATAGCAGGCTGCTTGCTCTTGGGATTATATTTAAGCGCAATTTTCAATACACCCTGCGGTCCTTCACCTTCAATAACCTTATAGCTGAGAATATACCCTTTTTCAAAAAGAATACGGGCAACCTCTTTCTTAAGGTTGGATACTGGTGCCTCAACAACCTTATGACCAGCCATAATGGCGTTCCTTATTCTGGTCAGTAAATCTGCGATTGGATCAGTCATCTTTTAATATTTAATGTAGTTTATATTTATTCTCAATTTACCAGCTGGCCTTTTTAACTCCCGGAATAAGTCCTGCAGAAGCCATTTCCCTGAATGTAATCCTGCTTACTCCGAATTGCCTCATGTACCCTCTTGGTCGTCCGGTCAGTTTGCAGCGATTATGCTGTCTGTTTGGATTTGAGTTCTTAGGCAGACGGCTTAATCCCACATAATCTCCGTCAGCTTTAAGCAGGGCACGTTTTGCAGCATATTTCTGGGCCAGTTTTGCGCGTTTAACTTCGCGGGCTACCATTGATACTTTAGCCATATTATTAGTTTTTAAGATTTTTAAACGGTAAACCAAATTGCTTGAGAAGGGCAAACGCTTCCTCGTCGGTGTCGGCTGATGTTACAAATGTAATCTGTAAGCCCATGATTTTTGCAACTTTATCGAGGTCGATCTCCGGGAATATAATCTGTTCGGTGATTCCCAGGGTATAATTGCCGCGTCCGTCGAGTTTGGCATTGATTCCCTTGAAGTCACGAATCCTGGGAAGAGCCACGCTGATAAGTCTTTCCAGAAACTCAAACATTCTCTCTTTGCGAAGTGTTACCATTATACCGATTGGCATGTTCTTCCTCAGTTTGAAGTTTGAAATGTCCTTCCCTGAGAAAGTCTGAACAGCTTTTTGCCCGGCTATATCTGAAATTTCCTTAACTCCAAATTCAAGAAGTTTTTTGTCGGCAATAGCCTGACCCATTCCCTGGCTGAGGACTATCTTCTCCAGTTTGGGGACCTGCATAACGGTTTTATAACCGAAGTCTTTCATTAATGCAGGGACGATCTCGTCTTTATACTTTGTTTTCAGTGCAGGTGTATACATCACTTGATCTCCTCTCCTGATTTTTTAGAGTAACGAACTAATTTACTTTTGTCATTGAGTTTCCTTCCGACGCGGGTTGGTTTTCCTGATGCAGGATCGATAAGCATCAGATTTGAAACATGTACCGGAGCTTCTTTCTTGACAATGCCTCCCTGGGGAGCTTTTGCATTAGGCTTGGTATGCTTTGAAACCATATTGATACTATCAACAAGAACCCTTTCTTTTTCCCTGTCCACTTCCAGAACACGGCCTTTCTGGCCTTTTGATTCACCTGTTATAACCATAACGGTGTCTCCTTTTTTGATATTTATTTTCTTCTGCATCGTTGTGTATTTAAATATGTTACAACACTTCAGGTGCCAGTGAGACAATCTTCATATACTTTTCGCGGAGCTCTCTGGCTACCGGGCCGAAGATACGTGTACCGCGTACTTCGTTCACGTTGTTGAGCAAAACGACTGCATTGTCATCGAACCTTATATAAGAACCATCGGGGCGACGGATCTCTTTTCTGGTCCTTACGACAACTGCTTTGCTAACAGTGCCTTTTTTAGCATCACCTGAAGGGAGTGCCGACTTAACACTCACGACTATTTTATCACCTACCGTAGCATATCTTTTCTTGCTACCGCCGAGGACCCTGATGCATAAAACTACTTTGGCTCCCGAGTTATCGGCTACGGTCAATCTGCTTTCCTGTTGTATCATGATTACTTAGCTCTTTCGATTATTTCAATTAATCTCCAGGACTTGTTTTTACTCAGAGGCCTGGTCTCCGATATGCGCACCGTATCTCCAATATTGCATGTATTCGCTTCATCATGCGCCATCAGCTTCCTTGTCCGGTTAATAAACTTACCATAGATAGGGGTGTTTGATTTTACCTTTAACGGCCACGATTATAGATTTGTCCATTTTGGTACTGACGACAACACCTGTACGTTCTTTTCTAAGATTCCTTTCCATTGCTGATCTAGCTATTAGATTTCGTATTCAACTCTCTTGTGCGCAATTCGGTCAGAAGACGTGCAATCGTAAACTTTACCTGTTTAACTTTCTGAGGGTTATCGAGGGGTGTAATTGCATGGTTCAGCTTCATACGGACGAGCAGTGTCCTCTCTGTATCGATTCTCTCGAGAAGATCTGAAGTGCTTAATTCCTTTATTTCTGCAGTTTTCATCTGTGTCAAAGTATTATTCCTGTACGTAATCGCGTCTTACAATAAATTTTGTTGTGATCGGAAGTTTTTGAGCTCCCAGACGCAGAGCTTCTTTAGCAACTTCATAAGGCACTCCTTCAGCTTCAAGGATTATCCTTCCTGGGGTGATCGGAACCACGAAACCTTCCGGTGCTCCTTTTCCTTTTCCCATACGGACTTCAGCAGGTTTCTTTGTTATAGGCTTATCGGGGAAAATCCTGATCCATAACTGACCTTCACGTTTCATATGACGTGTTACTGCCTGACGGGCTGCTTCAATCTGCCTCCCTGTAATCCAGTGCTCCTCAAGGGCTTTGATACCAAATGACCCGAATGCCAGCTGGTTGCCTCTTTGCGCATTACCTTTCATTCTTCCCTTCTGGGCTCTCCTGAATTTGGTCCTTTTCGGTTGTAACATTGCTCAAATATTGTTATAAATTATAGACTACTATTTACTATTCTTTGGTTTCCTCTTGAGGCTCTTTGTCTTGGCATTCCTTGCACCTACGTTCGGACTGAGATCCCTCTTTCCAAAAACTTCTCCGTTACAGATCCAGACTTTAACTCCCAGAAGGCCAACCTTTGTGTGTGCTTCGGCCAGTGCATAATCAATATCGGCCCGAAGTGTGTGAAGAGGAATACGTCCCTCCTTATATGATTCGCTTCTTGCCATTTCAGCTCCCCCCAGACGACCAGAGATCATCACCTTTATACCTTCGGCTCCCATTCTCATTGTTGAAGCTATCGACATTTTGATAGCACGACGGTATGAGATTTTTCCCTCAAGCTGACGGGCAATGTTGTTTCCGACGATAGCGGCGTCGAGCTCCGGACGCTTAACTTCAAAGATGTTTATCTGAACCTCTTTCTTGGTTATCTTCTTGAGTTCCTCTTTCAGCTTATCAACTTCCTGACCGCCTTTTCCGATAATGATACCCGGACGGGCAGTATTGACAGTGACTGTAATAAGTTTCAGTGTTCTTTCAATGATAATCCTCGATATACTTGCTTTAGCTAACCTTGCAGTCAGGTATTCCCTAATTTTAGCATCTTCAACAAGTTTGCCGGAGAAGTCTTTTCCGCCGAACCAGTTTGAATCCCATCCTTTGATTATACCTAATCTGTTGCTTATCGGATTTACTTTTTGTCCCATCTGTTCTATTTTGATGTTTTTTCAACTTCCTTATTCCTTCTGTCAAGCACGAGAGTCACATGGTTAGATCTTTTCTTAAGCCTGTAAGCTCTTCCCTGCGGTGCTGTCTGAAGTCTTTTCAGAACGCGTCCGCTGTCAACGTGAACCAGTTTAACAAAAAGATTGCTCTCTTCAACCCGTACACCTTCATTTTTCGCCTGCCAGTTTGCAATTGCTGAAAGGAGGAGCTTCTCCAACCTGCGCGATGCTTCCTGTGAGCTGAACTTGAGGACATCGAGTGCCCTGTTTACTTCCAGTCCGCTAATAAGATCGGTCACCAGACGCATTTTACGAGGAGATGTCGGGCAGTTTTTCAGTATCGCCTGATACCTGCTCTTGGCAGCCTCCTTTTTCTGGTCAGCTGTATTTCTTTTTCTTGCACCCATTTTTTAATGTTTTTCGATGTTTACATTACTATTTATTACCTGAGTGACCCCTGAAAGTGCGGGTAGGTGAAAATTCTCCCAGCTTATGGCCTACCATATTCTCGGTAATGTAAACGGGGATAAACTTGTTCCCGTTATGAACTGCTATAGTATGTCCGACAAAATCAGGTGAGATCACTGATCGTCTCGACCATGTCTTAAGTACTGATTTTTTCTGTACGTCATTCATTTCAAGAATCCTCTTTTCCAGTTTGAAATCAATGAAAGGGCCTTTTTTAATTGATCTGCTCATAATATATCAGTTATTTTTTCCTTCTTTCAACAATGAATTTTGCAGAGTATTTCTTCTTGTCCCTGGTCTTGAATCCTTTTGCAGGAATTCCCTTACGTGATCTCGGATGGCCTCCAGAGGCTCTTCCTTCACCACCACCCATTGGGTGATCGACCGGGTTCATAACAACGCCCCTTACTCTCGGACGGCGGCCCTGCCAGCGTGAACGTCCTGCTTTTCCGGATCTCTCGAGGTTGTGATCAGGGTTTGAAACAGTGCCTATTGTTGCGCGGCATGTTGCAAGGATCATCCTTGTCTCACCTGAAGGAAGCTTAATTGTAGCATATTTCCCTTCGCGTGCAGCCAGCTGTGCATAAGTCCCGGCACTGCGTGCAATAGCTCCGCCTTTTCCTGGCTTAAGCTCAATGTTGTGAATGATTGTTCCCATCGGAATATCACTGAGAAACAGTGTATTTCCTATTTCGGGAGATGCTTCTTTTCCTGACATCAGAGTCTGACCTACCTGCAGCCCTATTGGAGCTACAATATATCTCTTCTCTCCGTCCTGGTAAACAACAAGTGCAATCCATGAAGTACGGTTTGGATCGTACTCTACGGTTTTAACTGTTGCAGGCATGCCATCTTTCTCCCTGAGGAAATCGATAACTCTGTACATCTTCTTGTGACCGCCACCGATGTATCTCATAGTCCGTTTGCCGTTAACGTTCCTTCCTCCGGTTTTTGATATCGGTCGAAGTAAGGATTTCTCCGGCTCAGCACTCGTTAATGCTTCAAAAGTGCTGGCGATTTTGTGTCGCTGACCTGGTGTAACAGGTTTGATCTTTCTGACTGCCATATAGGTTTTTAAATATTGCTATAGAAATCAATTTTGTTCCCTTCGGCAAGAGTAACAACAGCCTTCTTGGTAGCTGCAGTTCTTCCGGTAAGAAGACCCGATTTTGTGTTGCGGGATTTTACTTTACCGCCGTAGCGCATGGTGTTAACCGATTCAACTGTAACACTGTACAGTTCTTCCACGGCTTTCTTTATCTGAAGCTTGTTTGAGGTCCTGGTAACGAGAAAGCCATAGCGATTGAATTTATCGCCCAGGGCTGTCATTTTCTCTGTTACAATCGGTTTTAACAAAATATTCATCACTTAAAATATTTTCTAGTTTTCAAAAGTTGCCTGCAAAACGTCAACTGCGCTCTCCACAAGTACCAGTGTTGAAGCCCTCATTATCTTGTAAGTGCTTAATTCATTAGCAATTACGACTTCTACCCCTCGTGCATTTCGGGATGACAAATATATATTATTATTTTGTTCCGGTAAAACAAATACCGATTTTTTATTAGAAATATTCAAGTTATTCCCCATATTGATGATTTCCTTAGTCTTAGGCACATCAAGAGTGAAATCTTCCAGAATAATAATACAATTTGTTGCAGCTTTGTATGAAAGGGCAGATCTTCTTGCGAGCTGCTTCACTTTCTTATTCAGCTTAAAGCCATAGAATCTTGGTTTCGGACCAAACATACGGCCTCCCCCACGAAAGAGCGGGTTCTTAATGCTGCCAGCACGTGCAGTTCCGGTTCCTTTTTGTCTTTTAAGCTTCCTGGTACTTCCAGATACCTCGCCGCGTTCCTTTGATTTATGAGTACCCTGACGCTGATTTGCCAGATACTGTTTTGTATCAAGGTATATAGCATGGTCGTTAGGCTCAACACCGAAAATTGAATCGTCGAGATTGACTTTTCTTCCGGTTTCCTTACCACTGATATTGAGAATCGCTAATTCCATTATTTTGTAATTATTACGTAACCACCTTTAGGACCCGGGACCGATCCTTTAACAATTAAGATATTATTTTCAACCATAACCTTTACAACTTTCAGGTCCATCGACACTACTTTGTTGCCACCGGTACGGCCAGCCATTCTCATACCCGGGAGAACCCTGGAAGGGAATGATGAAGCACCGAGTGAACCGGGCGCCCTGCCCCTGTTATGCTGACCATGGGTCTGTCCTCCAACGCCGGCAAAGCCATGACGTTTTACAACACCCTGAAATCCTTTTCCTTTCGACCATCCTCTGACATCGACAAGAGGTTCACCTTCAAACAAGGCTGCCGTGAGGACTTCGCCTTCCTTAACCTGATCTTCCCTAAATCCAATAAACTCCACGAGTTTCCTCTTAGGTGTGGTGTTTGTCTTCTTGAAATGGCCCATCTCGGCTTTGGTGGTGTGTTTCTCTTTCTTATCTTCAAATCCTAGCTGTACAGCAAAGTATCCGTCCCTTTCCATTGTCTTGATCTGTGTAACAACACACGGGCCGGCTTGCAGAACCGTACATGGAATGCTCTTTCCATTTTCATCGAAAACGGATGTCATTCCTACTTTTTTACCAATTAATCCCTGCATCTCTTTATAACTTTACTGGTTTCACACTTTAATTTCTACTTCAACTCCGCTTGGGAGTTCCAGTTTCATCAGGGCGTCGATAGTTTTTGGCGTTGAGCTGTAAATATCGAGAAGCCTTTTATAAGATGACAGTTCAAACTGTTCTCTTGCTTTCTTGTTTACAAACGGGGAACGAAGCACTGTGTAAATCTTTTTGTGTGTTGGAAGCGGAATCGGTCCGCTGACAACAGCACCAGTAGATTTTACTGTTTTTACGATCTTCTCGGCTGATTTATCAACCAGATTATGATCGTAAGATTTCAGTTTAATACGAATTTTCTGACTCATTTTTAAAGAATTTTTCCTTTTGCAATTTCAACAATTCTAATTGATATATCTGCAGGTACCTTTTCGTAATGAGAGAACTCCATTGTTGAAGTTGCCCTACCCGAGGTAAGGGTCCTAAGTACTGTAACATAACCGAACTTCTCGGCCAGAGGTACTTTTGCTTTAACGACCCTTGCGCCTGCTTTCGATTCCATACCTTCCACCCTGCCTCTTCTCCTGTTAAAGTCACCAATTACATCGCCTACATATTCCTCAGGAGTAACAACCTCGGTCGCCATGATAGGCTCAAGGATAACCGGATTGCATTTACCTGCGTACGTTCTGAAGGCCTGTTTGGCAGCAATTTCAAAAGATAAGGCATCCGAGTCAACCGGATGGTACGAACCGTCTTTGAGTACTACTTTAAGGCTGTCGAGAGGGAATCCGGCCAGAGGTCCATTGGACATAGCTTCGCGGAATCCTTTTTCAACTGACGGGATATATTCCTTCGGAACATGGCCGCCTTTAACATCATTTACAAACTGAAGACCCCTGACACCCTCATCTGCCGGTCCGATTTCGAAAGTGATGTCAGCGTATTTACCGCGTCCACCGCTCTGTTTCTTGAATACCTCGCGGAATTCGGATGTTCTTGTGATAGCCTCCTTATATGCAACCTGCGGAGCTCCCTGATTACACTCAACCTTGAACTCCCTCTTCAGGCGGTCGACGAGAATCTCGAGATGCAGTTCACCCATTCCATGAATAACTGTCTGACCACTGTCAGGATCAGTCCTTACCTGGAATGTGGGATCTTCTTCTGCAAGTTTGCCAAGAGCCATGGAAAGTTTATCAACATCCGCCTGAGTTCTAGGCTCAATAGCGATACCGATAACCGGCTCCGGGAAATCCATTGTTTCAAGCAGGATTGGCTTGTTTATTGCACAGAGCGTATCGCCCGTTTTGAGATCTTTAAAACCAACTCCGGCACAAATGTCACCGGCTGCAATGCTCTCCTTGGGATTCTGCTTATTGGCATGCATCTGGAAAAGCCTGTTAATACGTTCCCTTTTACCAGTACGGACATTAAGAACAGTGTCGCCGGCATGCAGGACACCTGAATACACCCGAATAAAAGCCAGACGTCCGACAAAAGGATCAGTGGCAATCTTGAAGGCCAGGGCAGCGAGCGGAGCTTCATCATCCGGTTCACGAGTAATCTCCTCGTCTGTATTGGGATCCACTCCGGTTACGAAGCCTTTATCGACAGGAGAAGGAAGGTAGGTGATAACTGAATCGAGAAGACTCTGGACTCCCTTATTCTTGAAAGCAGAACCGCAGATAACAGGAATTGCAAGACCCTGAATAGCTGTTTTACGGATCGCTTCAATGATCTCATCAGGTGTAATTGATTCATGATCATCAAGGAACCTTTCAAGCAGAGTGTCATCGACACCTGCAACGGCTTCCATAAGTTTGCCTCTCCATTCTTCTGCTTCCTCCATCATCGACTCGGGGATCTCTTCAATCTCCGCACGTGTGACAGTCTCGTCATCGTTATAGAATACAACGGCATTCATGTTTACCAGGTCGATGTAGCCCTTGAAATTCTCCTCAGCCCCTATCGGGATCTGAACGGGTACCGGATTGGCACCCAGTTTCTCCTGTATTTGCTGAACGACACTGAAAAAATCTGCACCGGCACGGTCCATCTTATTGATGAAAGCCAGACGCGGAACGCCGTATTTATTTGCCTGACGCCAGACGGTTTCAGACTGTGGCTCAACGCCGCCTACTGCACAAAATACTGCAACAGCGCCATCGAGAATCCTGAGCGATCGTTCAACCTCAACAGTAAAGTCAACATGGCCAGGGGTATCTATTATATTAATCTTATAATCGTCACCCCTGTATTTCCAAAAGGTAGTAGTTGCAGCGGAGGTAATGGTTATACCCCTCTCCTGCTCCTGAACCATCCAGTCCATCGTGGCATTACCATCATGTACCTCTCCCATCCTGTGTGTGCGACCTGTAAAATACAGAATGCGTTCAGTAGTCGTGGTTTTGCCAGCATCGATGTGAGCCATGATGCCGATGTTTCTGGTATATTTCAGGTTTTTATCCATATAAATTTTCCTTCTGCTTTAGTTTATTAAAAACGGAAGTGAGCAAAAGCCTTGTTGGCTTCAGCCATCCTGTGAGTATCTTCCTTTTTCTTATACGCGCCGCCTTCAAGCTTGTAGGCTGCCATTAATTCGGCTGCAAGTCTTTCTGCCATTGAGTGGCCTGTTCTCTTGCGTGCATACGATATCATATTCTTCATGCTTATAGCTACTTTCCTGTCGGTCCTGATTTCCATCGGAACCTGGAAAGTTGCACCACCAACCCTGCGAGCCTTAACCTCAACCTGGGGTGTTACATTATCAAGCGCCTGCTTGAAAATTTCCAGCGGTGTTTTACCTTCATTCTTAAATTTATCGGCTACTATTTCGAGTGAGTCGTATAAAATTTTAAATGCCAGGTTCTTTTTCCCACTATACATAAGATTATTTACAAACCTTGTTACATACGGATCTTTGTATTTCGGATCCGGCAACAGAATCCTCTTCTTTGGTTTTGCCTTTCTCATTATCTTATTACTTTAACTGTTACTTCTTAGGCTTTTTTGCACCGTATTTTGATCTTCTCTGAGTACGGCCATCAACTCCTGATGTGTCGAGAGCACCACGAACAAGGTGATAACGTACGCCCGGAAGGTCTTTAACCCTTCCACCCCTTATAAGCACAATGGAGTGTTCCTGAAGGTTGTGGCCCTCTCCCGGAATATAAGCGTTGACTTCTTTCTGGTTGGTAAGCCTTACCCTGGCTACCTTCCTCATTGCGGAGTTTGGTTTTTTTGGTGTCGTGGTATAAACACGAACACAAACGCCCCTTCTCTGAGGACATGAATCCAAAGCAGGAGCTTTACTTTTATCTATCAGTTTCTTCCTGCCTTTTCTTACTAATTGCTGAATTGTTGGCATATATCCAATTTATTTAAGCATTAAATTTCCCTGAAAAAATGGTTTGCAAAGGTATTATATTTATTTTTTAAATCCTAAACAAGCAACTCTTTTTTTAAAACTAATTAAACAATATTTTTAAGTTACCTGCAAACACAACAATTCCAGGGCTTATAGTATGTTTTGAAAAAATGTCTTACGTAAAAATGTAAGTTATTATCAGGTTACTTCCCGACCGCTCCTTTCGATATTCGTTTTGTAAACTTACTGTTGAAAGAGAAACCGGTACTCCTGTGTTTTAAAAACTGGTGCAAAGGAAATAAAAATATTTGTAATTCCATGCACTTTCTTCTTCTGTTTTAAAAAATTGTTATTTTTGTCAAGTCACTACTCTGAATTTTCATAAAATTTTATATATAAAATAATATTCGGACAAACATGAAAACATTCCAGGCGGACCAGATTAAGAACATTGCCCTGCTGGGTAATTCGGGATCAGGAAAGACCACCCTTGCAGAAGCTATGCTTTTTAATGGCGGCGTAATTGAAAGAAGAGGTACTATCGAAGCGAAAAACACTGTTTCCGACTACCGTCCAATCGAACAGGAAAACGGAAACTCAATTTTCTCAACAGTCCTTTACACAGAATTTCAGAATAAAAAAATAAACATTCTCGACACCCCGGGTCTCGATGATTTCAGCGGAGGCGTAATCTCCTCCCTCTTTGCATCCGACACGGCTGTCATGACCATCAACGTTCAGAATGGCGTTGAAGTGGGCACAGAGATCCATTTCCGGCACACCGAAAAAGCCAACAAACCGGTTATTCTTGCCGTCAATGGTCTCGATCACGAAAAATCCAACTTCGACAAGTCGATCGAGATGATGAAAGAAAGATTAAGCACCGATATTGTGCTTATCCAGTTTCCTGTTAATGAAGGCCTGGGGTTCAACTCCATCATCGACGTCCTTAAGATGAAGATGCTAAAGTATGCCAAGGAGGGCGGAAAAGCCGAAATCTTCGACATCCCTGCCGACCACGCCGACAGAGCCGAGGAACTGCACGGGGCACTCGTTGAAAAGGCAGCCGAAAGTGATGAATCGCTTATGGAACTGTTCTTTGCAAACGACACCCTCTCGGAAGATGAGATAAGAAAAGGAATTTCGAAAGGTATAGCAGGCAGGCTGCTTCTTCCTGTTTTCTGCATCTCATCGAAACATAATATTGGTGTCGACCGCCTCATGGAATTCATAGTTAATGAAGCTCCTTCAATTACGGCAATGCCCTTCGCGAAAAACACAAAAGGCGAAGAGGTAAAACCAAATCCTTCAGGACCTGCCTGCGTTTACGTTTTTAAATCTTCGATTGAAGAACATATCGGAGAAATAAACTACTTCAGGGTCTTATCGGGTAAGATCACCGAGAACCTCGACGTTGTTAACACAAATACCAATACCAAGGAAAGACTCTCACAGCTTTATGTTTGTGCAGGTAAAAACAGGGCAAAGGTTCCCGAACTCAATGTAGGCGACATAGGAGCTTTCGTAAAGCTTAAGAATACAAAAACCGGCCACACTCTAAATGCCCCGGGTAACGAATGGAAAATAGACGGAATAAAATACCCCGAACCAAAATACCGCACCGCAATTAAGGCTGTAAGTGAGAGCGATGATGAGAAACTCGGCGAGTCCCTTAACAAAATCCACCTCGAGGATCCAACTATCACTATCGAATATTCAAAGGAATTAAAACAGATCATCGTTCACGGACAGGGTGAATACCATCTTAATATCATGAAGTGGCACCTTGACAATATTTACAAAATACACACAAGCTACCATGCTCCAAAAATTCCTTACCGCGAAACAATCACAAAGTCGGCTCAGGCTGACTATCGCCACAGGAAGCAATCAGGCGGAGCTGGCCAGTTCGGAGAGGTTCACATGATAATTGAACCTTACGAAGAGGGTTCGAAGGAAGCCACCATGCAGAAAATAAATGGCAAGGAGATCAAGATCGCCGTGCGCGACAAGGAAGAGATCGTCCTTCCATGGGGAGGAAAACTTGTATATGTCAACAGCATTGTTGGAGGAGCAATTGATGCCCGTTTTATGCCAGCCATTCTGAAGGGGTTAATGGAAAAAATGGAAATCGGCCCTCTCACGGGATCTTATGCACGTGACATCAGGGTATATGTTTATGACGGGAAAATGCATCCTGTTGACTCCAACGAAATATCGTTCAGGCTCGCGGGCCGTAACGCATTCAGCCAGGCCTTCAAGAATGCTGGTCCAAAGATCCTTGAGCCGGTTTATGATGTTGAGATTATGGTTCCTTCCGACAGGATGGGAGATGTTATCAGCGACCTCCAGGGCCGCCGGGGTATGGTTCTCGGGATGTCAAGCGAGAAGCGATTTGAGGTCATCAAGGCCAAGGTTCCCCTTGCCGAGATGAACAAGTACTCCACAGCGCTCAGTTCAATCACCGGCGGCCGTGCCATGTATACAATGAAGTTTGGTGAATATGCTCAGGTACCAAGCGATGTTCAGGAGGCTGTTATCAAAGCCTACGCTGAGGAGGAAGAGGAAGAATAGAATTAAGGTTTCTTTTTCAATACATAATAAAATAGCCGCCGGAAATTTCCGGCGGCTATTTTATTATAATTCATTTATGCCTATTTTTTTACGAATTTCCTGTACTCGTAAATTTCCCCTGTCATTAACCTGACAATGTAAATCCCCGGACTGAGCCTCCCGGTTTGTATAACGGTCTTCTGTGCCAATTTTCCTTCTAATACAACCTGCCCGGTATAATTAATTATTTCGAAAGTGATATTATCATTAGTGCCAGAATATTCGATGTTAATCTCATTATGAGCAGGATTAGGATATACTTTTATTTTATTCAGCGGCGTTTCAGCCACATCGGTGGCAACAGTAACAGTCATTTCAATCTCATTGCTGGTTGCCGGACTGCCTGTAGCGCAGGCAGCATCTGAAGTGAGGAGGCACATAATGATATCGCCGTTTACAGGAGTATAGGAATAGGTGTTGGCATTGCTGCCGGTATTGGTGCCATCCTTCTTCCATTGGTATGAAGGTGAAGCGTCGCCATTGGCAGGTGTTGCTGTGAAAGTCACGTTTGTAACTTCGCAGACGGGATTATCGGAAGCAGTGATAATGATACTGACCGGCACAGATGTGCAAGAGTATTCGTAAGCGCCCATATCGATAATACCATTGATCCTCTGATTACTGGCCAGATCAAGTGCAGGCAATAATGATTCGATACCCGTGATATCTCCAGCATTGATGCAGGGCGATGACGGCTGAAGCTGCCAGTCAGCATTCAATCCATCATATGCACTGCCAGCATCTGGAGAGGGACTGACAAACAGCGGATTGGCTACGATACAACTTGTAAAAGCAGGAATCCCTCCACCGTAAATAGGAAGTTAAACCGCTCTGTACATTACAATGATCGAAGGTCGGCGCACATCCAGTAGTAAGTCCAATCTCTTTGCCACTCCCATTGGTATCTCCAGAGAAGATGCAATTTTTGAAGATTGGTGAAGATGATTGATCTAAAGCAATAGTCGAGATGTAGCTTGTAGTATTATTGACTATAGTAGTATTTAAGAACAGAGGAGATGATGTATTGAAACAGGATATTGCACTACCCGATCCCGCAAAGTTATTGGCAATCAGATTATCTACAAAGATTGCAGGACAACGATAGTCAAGATACAATGCTCCACCTTTATTCTTATTGCCAGTAGCATTACCGACAAATTTATTGTTGGTGACAAGGATATCAGTAACCCCGACTCCTCCAGCTATATATCCACCTGCTCCAGTTGAAGTGATACATGCCGGCACCGTCATAGCCATCACAGACCCATGCATGACTTCCCACGCCATCGCCCCTGAAATAGACCGGACGATTGTTGGAGAGTTCATTCTGGATCAGTGCTTCCCAATCAGTATCTGAATAAGAGGCTTTGGATACAAATTGCAGCGGTGCAAATGCATAGCCGAAATAGTTCACCAGAGCTCTCGTCATTGGAGCCTCATTGTTGAGATAGGCTACACCGGTACTTCCGGGTCCCCACCTCGAACGGCATGAAACAGCGGCCTGATACATCAGGGTTGCTATGTCATCATTTTGTGTCGAGATACTGTAAGACATGTTGGCCCAATTATAGGTAGTGGAACCAAAATCTGCATTCGATGCCGGATAGCCCGACCAGGTATACCCATAGGTGCCCAACCCTTTTTCCGGATATTTATGGTAGTTCATTTTCACGCAAACGCGGTTGGTACGCAGCCGACCCAGACATGTCCGCCGGGACCCGAAGGATCTGCAGGACAGAGTGCTTTGTAAGGCCATCCCTGACCCCAGGTGGTAGTCAGCAATGGTTCAACTGCTTCTGCTGATGCAGAAACAGATTTGGTCTGTATATCGTTTTCAAAGGCATAACACCTCGATGAGATGCGGGCATGAGCAGGGATATTCTTTGCTTTGCCATATCTTATCTGACTGCCGTACGATCCTAAAATCCCCCAAAAATTATTTCCTGGAAGTGTATCCGATTCGTTTTGAGGAGGTCTGAATTTACTTTCTTTGCTGTACCCCAGAATAGGACCTGAGGTGTCGTCGGCGGCAACTATCACGAAACCATTTTCATGGCTGAAGACGTAGAACTCATCCTTTCTCGAGTAAACAAGTGAAAGCATTGAAGGAGTTACAACACGGCTGTCGGTATTTTTCAGAAAGTTGAAGGCGACCTTTTCGGCAGTCTTTTTATCTACAGGACCGGCAGTAAGAAGGCATTCAGTAAATATTACCGTCACAACCAGGAAAGCGACAATCAGTTTTCTCATTCGAATACGATATTTAATAGTTTCAACAGCAGGTTTAAAACTGAAGTTTCATCAGGAATCTCATTTTTCCTGTATTGACTCAATTGGTTTAAGATATTATTCCTCCATTTCACGGGTCAATTTACTTTATAATTTCCTGATAACATAGAGCCGTGTAACAACCTGGCGGAATTGTGTAACAACCTGTCGTTTTTTTGACATAACCGGGAAAAACAGAATTCAAGAAGTGAACAGAATGGTCCTTTTTTAGTGGAGTTTTTAGGAGCAAGTGCAGGAAGAAAACCGTAAAAATAACGCGAGGTAGTATGATAACCGGTACTTTCAATCTTTTCATATTTCGCCCCTACGGGGCTTAAGGGTTTTAGTGCCGTCACTTAGCAGGGCTTCGCCCATGCTTTTTCGTATTTAAGGCCTACGGCCTGTTCTCAATATTGTAATGGTCTGATATTGGTACCGGGTTATCATTACATGACTGATTCTTCACTTTTGCCCATGGTGGCGACATACGATACCTCCGGGCGGAGTCCCGTGTCTGTGACAGAATACACATTATTCCCTTAGCCCCGTAGGGCGCCATACTATAACACCGTGCGGAGTCCCGTGTCTGTGACAGAATACACATTATTCCCTCAGCCCCGTAGGGCGCCATACTATAACACCGTGCGGAGTCCCGTGTCTGTGACAGAATACACATTATTCCCTCAGCCCCGTAGGGCGCCATACTATAACACCGGGCGGAGTCCCGTGTCTGTGACAGAATACACATTATTCCCTCAGCCCCGTAGGGGCGCCATACTATAACACCGGGCGCAGCCCCGTGACATACATCGCCATACCCATCAATCCATAGCCCCGTAGGGGCGACATAAAAATCTTAGTAATTCCTGATATCCCATTCTGGAGAATTTCCTAAATTTGGGAAAAGGAATAATCATGTCTCAGTCATTCACACAATTCTACGTACACATTGTTTTTCATACAAAAAACAATGTAAGGCTCATCACAGAGAATATCGAGGATGAGTTGTTCTCCTACATGGGAGGTATCCTGAGGAATATCAAGTCAATCCCTCTTCGCATTAACGGAACCTCCGATCATGTGCATATTCTCTGCACATTACCCAAGACTATGGCTCCGGCCGACCTTGTGGAAGAAGTCAAAAAAAGCTCTTCAAAATGGATAAAAACAAAGGGGGCTTCATTGCACAATTTCTACTGGCAGGATGGATATGGTGGATTTACAGTTGGCTGGTCACAGGTTGAAGTGGTTAAAACCTATATCTCAGGGCAAAAGCAGCATCACCAAAAGCAGAGTACTCTTGACGAGTATAAGGAACTACTTGCAGAAAACGGTATTGAGTACGATGAAAAGTATTTGTGAGTGATTTTATTTCGCCCCTACGGGGCTTAAGGATCATAGTGCCGAAAGGGAGCAGGGCTTCGCCCTTGCTTGAAAGTATTTAAGGCCTACGGCCTGTTCTCATTGGAGTAAATGATCTTGCACTGCATGTCATGATAATATGATAAATACTTTTTCTCTGCAGGGGCTGGATTAGATACCACAGGGCAGGGTCCTTTGTCAAAGATCGGGATACTCTTTAGTCCTATACCCCGTAGGGGCGCCATACTATAACACCTGGCGCCCCGTGACATACACCGCCATACGCATCATTCCCTTAGCCCCGTAGGGGCGCCATACTATAACACCTGGCACAGCCCCGTGACATACATCGCCATACCCATCATTCCCTTAGCCCCGTAGGGGCGCCATACTATAACACCTGGCACAGCCCCGTGAC